>JACMRM010000183.1 GCA_014376445.1 Bacteriovorax sp.
GCACAGGCCACAGTTTCTTGTTTTGGATGAACCGCTATCAGGGCTTGATCCAATTGGAAGGAAAGAATTTAAAAGCATCATGAAAGAGTTAAATCTGGAGGGGACGACCATCTTTTTCAGCAGTCATATTGTTTCTGACGTTGAAGAAATCTGCAACAAAGTTGTTTTCATTGAAAAAGGAAAACTTATCTATGAGGGAAGCATTGTTGGCCTTGTTCTAGAGCATAGTAATGATCAATATACTGCAAAATACTTAAAAGATAACCAGATAGAGTCCGTACGATTTAGTGAGAGTGATAAAAATCGCATACTATCAAATTTAATGTCACAAAGCTTAAACATTATTGAGCTGGAAAAAGAAAAGCCAAGCCTAGAAGAAATTATTTATAAGATTAAACGATGAGAAATATTTTAATTGTAACAAAATTTACTTTTCTAGAAGTGTATCGAAGTAGGTTAATGATAAGCTTAGTCTTTTTAGCATTAAGCTTGGTTGTTATAACTTTTGTTGCTTCCGAATTTACATATGGGGCTTCGGCTAAAATTTCGCTAGATATTGGCCTTGGAATTATGTCAATCTCTAATCTTATTATTGCCATTTTTATCGGTGCGACTTTGTTGAGCAAGGAAATCGAACAAAAAACACTTTATATGATATTGTCGAGACCGATTTCACGAGGCTCTTTTTTAACTGGAAAAATATTAGGCCTCTCGTCCGTATTGCTGCTGAATTCAATTGTGTTGGGGCTTGTAAGCTTTTTTCTTTTTGTTAAAAATGGAGGAGTAATTGAGAATTTATTCTGGTGGACGTTGTATTTTTCTTTTTTGGAAGCTTTTACTGTTTTAATTTTTGCTGTTTTTTTTTCACTGCTTACCAACACCACACTTTCTGTAGTATATACCATTGGTATTTTCATTGTAGGACATGCACTTAATGAAACGGCAAGAACTTTTCTCTTGAGAGTTTCTGAGCTTCTTAAAATTGTTTTAAATATTTGTTTTTTTATCGTGCCAAATTTCTATCGCTTAAATTTAAAAGATTTTTTAATTTATCAGCAGGATATTTCTTGGAATTATATTCTTGCGACACAATTATATATCTATTTATATCTAATTGCTCTTCTTGCTTTAGTTGTTCTGATTTTCAAGAACAAAAACCTGGATTAATTTTTGGAAAATATATTACTGATTTTTGCAGCATTATTCGGAATAATAGTCGGAAGTTTTTTAAATGCGCTGATTTATCGTCTTCCCCGGGGTATTAATGTAGCCTTCCCAAGATCCTCATGTACAGAATGCAAAAAAATAATTACTTGGTATGAAAATATACCAGTATTAAGCTTTATTTTCTTAAGGGGAAAGTGCTCAGGATGCGGAACTAAAATCTCATGGCAGTATCCTCTGATTGAAATTATCTGCGGTGCTTTTGCCCTCGCCGTGGCACCTCAGGATCTTCAGCCGGGAAATCTTTTAAATTTCTTTTTTTACTTCAGTGTATTTTGTGCATTCCTAATTCATTTTGTAGTTGATTTAAAACATCAGATTCTTCCGGACTCAATCAATATTTACCTTGCTGCTATTTTTCTGTTAGTGGGCATGACAACAACTTCCTGGACGCATTGGTTGATTGGTGGTGCTCTTGGGTTGGGTTTTCCACTTTTGGTAAGCTGGATATTCTATCTTTTGAAAGGGCAGATCGGTCTCGGAGGTGGAGATATTAAGCTCTATGGCGCTTTAGGATTATATCTTGGTCCTATAGGAGTCATGCAGAACATCTTTTTAAGCTGCTTTCTGGGGGCATTATTTGGAATAACTTTAATCTTAACCAAAATTATTAAAAGAGATAATCCTATTGCATTTGGCCCGTTTATTATTATCGTTGGTGCTGTCCAAATTTTCGCTGATGAATGGTTCAAACATCTAATCGCATATATTCCTTGATCGAAGTTATTTATTAAATGTATAATATTATTAATAATTAATTTTTAAGGTGTAGGGTATTGGATCTAAAAAATATTATCGAGAACATTAAAGATAAGATTGGCGATATATTTTATGTCGGACCAAAAGGTGTTATCGGAATCGATATCGGTCTGAGTGCAATTAAATTAGCTGAAGTCATTCGAGTTTCTGACGGCAATTTTAAAATTAATAAGTATGCTTCAATAAGTCTTCCTGAAGGAACAATCATTGAAGATGAAATTCAAAAAGAAGATGAAATCCTACAAGCATTGCAAGCAGGAATAAAAGAATTAAATTCGAGTTACAAGTTTGCATGTCTTGGTGTCTCAGGCCCCAATACTTTGATCAAAAGACTACAGCTTGCCGGCGGTACCAATGAAGAAATTGAAGATCAGGTAACGTGGGAGACGGAACAGTACCTACCGTTTCCAATTGATGAAGGAAATATCTCTTTTAGTGTTGTTGGTGAGAACCAGGGGGGCGGTGTCGATGTTATTATCGGCGCAGTCAAAAAAAGTGTTCTGGAGGCATTTAAAGAAATTGTTGAAAGATCCAATCTTAAAGTGAAAATTGTTGATTTGAATGCAGCAGCTACTTTAAATGTTTTTGAAAGTGTCATGGGAACTGAAGTTTCCGCAAAAGGGAAAACCTGGATTCTAATGGATCTTGGCGCTCAAAAAACACAGTTCATGATCTACAAAAACGGCGTAATGGTTTTCTTTAAGGAAATTAACATCGGTGGATTAACGATAACTGAAGAAATTCAAAGGCAGATGGGTGTAAATTATAGCGAAGCTGAAAGTTTAAAAATTCATGGCGATGGAGCGGGCAATATCCCTGAGGAAATTGCGGACTTAATCAATCAAGTACTAGATACTTTTTTTGCTGAACTTAAAAAGACAGTAGATTTTTGGGTGAATTCAACTTCAGAAGAAGCTTTTGATGGATGTATTTTGACTGGTGGAAGTTCTATGATTCCAGGTCTTCCAGAAGCGCTACAAGAGCTTTTTGAAACAGAAGTTCAAATTTTAAATCCCTTTACAACAATGACTTATAATCAAAATAATATTTCAGAAGATATGATTAACGAAATTGCTTTTAGAGGTGTCTGTGCAATCGGATTGGCAATGAGGAGTCTTCCGAAATGATTGAGCTTAACCTACTCGATAAAAAACAGCCTCTGGTATTGCCAACTGTATTGGGAGTGGACTTAAACACTATCAATATAAAAATGTTGATTGTCTCAATTGTCATTTACTACATGCCAGATATTGCTGTTCACCAGCTTTTTTCTGAAAAGACGGTAGTTGCAAATGAGTCTCTTACTCTATTAACATCGCAAAATAATAAACTTCGCAATGAGATCAGTAAAGACTCAAATATTAAAGCTCTTGTTGATGCTTATAAGTTACAGGTGCGGAAGCTCCAGACCAGGTCAACTCAGGTTGATGCAATTTTTAAGAATCGTACAAACCCTAAGAAAATTCTCGAAAAAATCGCGAGGAGTATTCCAGAAGACCTTTGGTTTGACGTAATGACAATTAATGATAAAAATGAGATTCAAATTAACGGTGGATCTTATTCTCCGCGTGCCATTGGTGAATTTATAACGACGATTAATGATTCACCTTATTTTAGCGGAAGCATAACACCAGCAAAGCAGGAAAATAAAAAGGAAAATCTAGATGGTATTCCAACTAGTTTTGAAAGATTTGAATTAAGAGGAAAGATTACGAATTATGACATGAGGTCTAAATAACCCATGCAAAAAATACTGAGAAATATACATTGGATTATTATTGCTGTTGCAGCTTTCAACTTTTACCAGGCGTACTCAAAGGCAGATGAAGAATACACTTCTGTTGAGACACAGCAAGAATCCCAAAAAACACTGCTTTCAAAGAATAAAAAGACTATAAGAGAAATTGCTAATTATTATAAAAACATTAAAGAAGAAAAAGAGAAAATTGAAAGAGTTGCAAAAGAAATTGAAAAAATGCAGCAGCTTCTTCCAAGTGATATTTCAGACAGCGATAATATAAATTTATTAAGAAGAATGGCCGATGATGTAAATATCAAAGAATTAAGCATTACTCCAGATGCTGATTCTGTACGTGGATTTTATATTGCCCGTCGATATAAATTGAAAGCAAAGGCTACTTTTTTGCAGTTCCTGATAATGTTTGAAAAAATCGGGGAGAACAAAAGAATTCTTAATATTGGAGAGTCACAATTTCAAAAATCTGAAGTTCCCCAAAGAGGAAAATTTCAGATCATTGAAGGAGAATTTATTCTCGAAGCCTATAGGTTTAATCCAAATTTCAAAGAAGACCGTGGTATTGATGAAATCCAGAAGAAATTCGAAGAAGACTCTAAGGCCGTTAAAAAACCTACGAATCGCAAACCTGTGAAGCAAAAGGCTGAAATATGATAAAAATATTTAATATGACATTTTTTATTCTTTTGGGGCTAATGACTTCGTTGGTATTTGCACAAGATTCTAAATCTGACAGCCAATACAATCTTTTTAAAAGTAAGACATATGTTAAAAATCCACTTGAATTAAGAGATCCATTCAAGCGTAGGATTAATAAGAAAAAGACATTATCAAATCAAACACGTTCAAAAAATCAGCTTGCAGGAATTTACAGTAATATAAATAACGCAATTGAATCCAAGTCTATTGAAAGTATACGTATTGTCGGTGTAGTTCTTGGTTCAGAAAGAAGGGCCATGGCCAAAATTGCAGGTGAAGAAGGATCAGGAGCAGATGGTGATACAAATATTTATTATATTAAAGAAGGTATGAAAATTGGAGAAAACGGAGCCGAAGTGAAGGCTATTTTGCCCGGCGGTGTTGTTCTTGTAGAAAAAATTCGCAATGTTTATGATCAAGATGAATATCTGGAAACTGTAATACCTGTATCAAACGATTAAAACTGTCAGCTATTTAATCATCAAAAAAAAAGTTAATTTTTTAAATCAATGCTATAATTAAATTAAGTCTTCAGATTTAGAGGATATAACATGTAACTTAAGGATGAGTTTCATGAAGAAAGGATTTTTTCTTAGTGTTTTATTTTATCTAATCATACCTTCAACGCAAGTTAGTGCGATGGAAATGAAAGCTATAAACTTTGCACAAAAAGGCGAAGTGAGTGAGCTTGAATTTATCTTCGACAGCAACGATGTTCAAGCAAGTAAATTTCAGGTTAAAGAAGATAAGCAGATCATTGTGGATCTTGGCAATATAACAGCAACAGATCGAGTTATGCGTGCCTTTGATACATCAGAATTTTCCGGTGGTGTTGTTTTTGTTAAAGCTTATAAAAAACCAAAATCAGATAAAGATATCAGAGTGGCAATTCAGCTGCGAGATAATGTGCGTTCGGTACTTGTAAGAAAACCTAATAGAATCATTCTTCAGATTGAAAATCGTTACGGTGTCTTCTCTCAGAAAAAAGCAGAAGAAGGACAAACATATAAAGATAAGATTGGAGATATTTCCAAGGAAGAAGCTTCTCGTTTAAGTATCCCGAAGTCGGATTCAATTGAAGACATCCTTGAAAACCTTACGATGTCAGGCCGTAAAAAATACATTGGTAAAAAAATTACCATGAATCTTAAAACAGTTAAGCCTGAAGAAATTTTAAAAATTATTGCAGAGACGTCTGGATTCAACATCATCATTACAGAAGATGTTAAAAAGATGGCCGCAATTTCTCTGAGTTTGGTTGATATTCCGTGGGATCAAGCACTTGATACTGTTCTGGACATGAATAAACTTGTGGCAAAAAAGAATGGGATGATTCTGGTTATCACTACGTTGGCAAATGCAATTTTAGAACAGGAAGCTGTAAAAAAAGCAAAATTAAGTGCAGTTGAGCAAGAGCCTCTTTTGACAAAAGTCTTTCCAATCAGTTTTGCTAATATCGAAGAGCTTCAAAAAATCGTACTTGAGTATTCAACAGAAAAGCGTGGAAAGATTTCTAGAGATACAAGAACAAATTCTTTGATTGTTAAAGATACAGCAGAGGTAATTGAAAAAATCAGAAAGATTGTTGAACTACTAGATACTCAAACACCTCAAGTTCTTATTGAATCAAAAATTGTTGAAGTTTCGGAACGTTACACAAAAGAAATTGGCCTGGATAAAGGACTTCAGTTCGGATATGACCCGTTTACTAAAAATAGCGGACCAACTGCGCCGCGCAATGTTGGGGCATTCTCTTTCAGTTCAGCACCTTCGGCCACATCTAATATTTTGGGTTTATCGATTAAAAGATTTAACCGTTTGATCAATCTGGATTTCACTTTAAATTTAATGGAGAGCGAAGAAAAAGCAAAAATTATTTCAAGTCCAAAAGTTATTACTAAAAATAACGTCAAAGCAGAAATTGTTCAAGACGAAAACTTTTACTATCTTGAGTCAAACGTTGCTTTAGATGGAACAGTTACAAGCAAGTGGGTTCCACAATCTGCAAGATTATCTCTACTAGTTACTCCTCAAGTAACTAATGATGGGTCAATATCGCTGGAAGTATCCGTTCAAAAGGATTCTCTGGGAACATCGTTTGCTGCAAGCACTCCTAAGCCGGAAACTAAAAGAACAGTTAAGACTCAAGTTCTAGTTGATAACGGAGCCACAGTTGTTGTCGGTGGTATTTATACGTATGTTAATACAGAAAACCATTCAGGTGTCCCATTCCTGCAGGACATTCCACTCGTAGGCTGGCTATTTAGAACGATGTATAATCCTGCAACAGAAAAGAAAGAACTTATTATTTTCTTAACTCCCAGAATTATTAACCAAGAAGAAGCTGGATTAGTTGATAGAGGCTAACCTAAAAAATGAGCAAAGATAAAATACAGCTCCTATCGCCACTCTTTCTAAAGTATCAGGCGGATTTTGAAAAAAATCCCCGCTCGAGAGTGTTTGCGCCCTTGGCGGAGACATATAGAAAGTTAGGTATGACTGATAAAGCGATGGAAATTCTATCACAGGGAATTCGTTTTCATCCATCGTACGTGATGGGCTACCTTGGACTTTCATTCTGTTATTATGATCTAAAACAATTTAACCTTGCATATTCAACACTAAGACCTTTAGTTGAAACCAGCCGCGATAACATCAGACTTCAAAAACTTTTTGCAGATGTATGCATCGAACTTGGTTATAAAGAAGAGGCCCTTGATACTTACAAATATCTTCTTTTCATTAACCCCAGAGATAAAGAAGTATCCCTGCATGTTTCCACACTGGAGCATTCGATTGAAGAGCAATATAAGCCTGTTCATCAACCGATTTATATTCCTGAATCAGAGTTCAAATCAGAATATAAGACAGCAAAAAGAGCAGAGACAAATACTCAGCAGTTATTTGATATCGATAAGCTTGAAAACCGTCCAAATTCAAGTGCAACAGATTTTGATGACTGGATGGCACTTGATTTAAGCCGTGATAAAAATCCGGCGAAGTCAGAGGATCCATACGAATTCTGGAATTTGAAAAAAGGCGCCGGCCCGCTTGAGCCCAATTCGAAAAAACCAGTTATAGAAGAGCCTAAAATTATCAGATCTGAACCAGTGTTGCAGTCTTATGTTGCCTTGGACTTTAGTGATGATGAAGAAGATGATGAGAAAGAAACAACGGATAGCATCGTCAATGAAGCTCCACTTGTTACACATACTCTTGTCGATTTGTATTGCGGACAAGGTCATATAGAAAAAGCTCTTGAAGTTTTAGAAAAAATTTTGATTCTTAATCCGAGAGACGAAAAAACAATCAAAAAGATTTTTGAAATTAAAACACTAATGGGCCATGAAAATGATCAGTATTCTAAGCTTCATGAAGAAAAATACGAAAAATCTAAAAAGCTAAATTTTGATTATCAATCAAAACCACATTTTGAAATTCTTCAGGATATTTCAGAAGAAGATGGCAGAAAAAATTTAATGAGCATTTTCGATCAGCAGATAAAGCATGTCGAAGTTGAGAATATACCCGAAAAGAAGTCTGTGCCCAAAGTATCAGCGCCACTGGCACGTCCTGAGAATAAGCCTCAACCTCAACCCAAGTCGGATAAAATCCGCCTGGTAGAGGAGAAATTGTCGCAATTCCTGAAGAAAATTCAAAAAAGAGCACTAGATTATCAAGCTCGTTCTTGATAAGTTGTCCCCATGAACAAGACAGAATTTCTCATCATTAATGGTCCAAATTTGAACATGCTGGGCTCTCGTGAGCCGGAAGTGTATGGCCTATTGACGCTGGCAGAAATTCAATCGTTCACAGAAAAATCACTGGAGAAAGATAATGTTTCTCTAGAGTGGTACCAGTCTAATATCGAAGGTGAGATCGTTACAAAGATCCAGCAAGCTTCGGAAAAAAATTATAAAGCACTAATAATTAATCCTGGTGCCTACTCTCATACGAGTGTCGCTATTTATGACGCTCTTCAAATTTTAAAATTCCCAATCATTGAAGTACATATTTCTAACACTCACAAACGTGAGGAGTTTAGACAAACAAAGTTGACTGCAAAAGCTGCAACAATCATACTGGAAGGCCTAGGAAAGATCGCATATCTCACAGCTGTTAAATCTCAGCTTTTTTAATAAAGGAATTTATTTATGATCGACACAACTGATTTTAAAAAAGGATTAAAAGTAGAACTCGAA
>JACMRM010000184.1 GCA_014376445.1 Bacteriovorax sp.
ATTGATAATTAAATCAAATGAGCTTGCAAGTTTCTCAAACGTCGCAGGATCGGAAGTGGCATAAAAGTGATCTGCTCCCATGCGTTTTCCATCTTCGATTTTATTCAATGACTGACTTAGAACAGTCACCTCAGCACCCATAGCATGAGCAAGTTTTACTCCCATGTGTCCAAGTCCCCCAAGACCGATAATTGCGACTTTTTTACCCGGGCCTGCACCCCAGTGTTTTAACGGTGAATACAAAGTAATTCCTGCACAAAGAAGTGGAGCTGCCACATCCAGAGGAATATTATTTGGTATTTTTAAAACGTAATTTTCATCAACAGTAATTTTATTTGAATAACCACCTTGAGTTGGAGTTGTCGTTCCGCGCTCAACACCATTGTAAGTTCCAGTCATCCCCTCAAGACAAAATTGCTCAAGACCTGCTTCACAAGATGAACAATGTCTGCATGAATCAACCATACAACCTACACCTACTTGATCACCAACTTTATATTTTGTAACTTTGCTCCCAACCTGTGCAACGACACCAGCAATCTCATGACCAGGCACCATTGGAAAAGCAGAGCCTCCCCATTCATCGCGCGCCTGATGAATATCAGAGTGGCAGATCCCGCAGAATTTTATATCGATTAAAACATCGTGTACATTTGGTGTACGTCTTTCAAATGAAAAAGGTTTTAAAGGTGCTTTTGCTGCTAGAGCTGCTATTCCTTTTGCCGGGATAAATTTAGATTCTGAATTGATATTTTGAGTGCTCATTCTTTTCTCCTTGAATGTTTAGGTCAATAAAATCTAGACCCAAAGATTCTGGAGCACAATATGAGATTTAAATTTTTGTGGTATTCAATTAGTAACGTTAATTAGCAAGTCAAATCAGCGATAAGCTTTCTCTGAGTTTCCTGCTCAAGTTCCTGCTCATAAATGACGGGATGAGCGACTCTATCATTGCATTCCATACGCGGGCAGCGCTCACAAGTTTGTCCAATTGGAATCTGCTTTAAGCTTTTATCATCGAGAAATTTAAGAGTATTTTTTAATTCATTATTAACAAGAAATCCAATTGTCAGAGAATTCAAAACCTGATTGTCGAGACTCGCCTTTCTTGCCAGTGAAAGTGAAAAATATTTCTGTCCGTTAAGCCCTTCTGATATTTGCCCCAGAAGAAAATTTTCCATCGACATACTTTCTTTCAGATGCTTTAAACTTTTTATCGCTACCCATCTTCTACAGTAATTTTCATGCATACGTACGGCGTGCGGACTATGCAGCTGGCCGAAATGAAGCTCATTATAAATTTCAAAAGCATCTACGTCATCAAGTCTGGTTGATAGCCCTAAAAAGAATAATTCATTAACTTTAAAATTTCCTGACAACACTTGAGTAAGTCTGTGAAATAAAACTTCCGTGCTGACATTATATTTCGACAGCAGCTTGGTGAAAAATTCAGGCTCAAACTTCTGGTGCCCGAAAATCTGCTTCAAGTCCTTAGAGAATATTTTTTCTTCAAGAAGCAAGGCCCCGGCAAAATAACTTGTCTTAAAATCGTCGAGCTTCTCGCCGAGATTCATTTCGCCCGGAACTTTTTTAGTACCTAAAACTAAATGCCCTAGTTCCTTGGCCATCCCGAAGATTTTTTCTGTATCTTTGGATTTTGGATTGAGATAAATAGTCGCTGGGTGAGATCTCTTGACAAAAAATCTGGTCTGCGAAAGAGTTTTTTGCTGACCGATAGTCTGTTCATCAATTTCATACTTATAATTTTTCTTCAAAATAGCTTTGATTTGCTCTATTTTAGTTTCATCTGAATCA
>JACMRM010000005.1 GCA_014376445.1 Bacteriovorax sp.
TTTTCACCAAAAGTAGAAGCATAAAACTCATAATAAGTTTCACGGCGACATTTGTACTCTGGATCATACAAGAAAAACTCAAAGTTAACTGCGAATGTTTCAGCTGCATTTTTGAATTCATATCTGTCTGGCGAACGCTCATCACGTTGATTCATGTTCGTTCTTTTTTTGATCAGCATTCCTTTAGTTACCCAGCCTCCGATATTAAGGAAGAGAGTATTTTTCGAGATACTCTTATTCTGGTCATACATATGAGCAAGTTCATGAACGATAGTAGATTTTAGATATGTTTTGATATCTTTATGAGCGCAGTTAATAGAACGGTTGCCGTTTTGGATTTCTTTGGCGAAAACATTGTCGATTTCAATCGTTGAATTTCCAGGCAGCATAGAATCACGGCCAAGAATAATGCGATCACTGCACTTATCATCGATTTTAGATACATCAATAGTATTAAGATTTTTAAACTGAACTGTAACTTCTTTAGCAATCGTCTCTTTCATCGATTTTGGAAGTTCGCTTGAGATCTCTTTTAAGATGTTATTCACGGCATTCGTCTTATTATTGCTGATTAGCTTGAATTCACCTGCATAAGCTGATGAATAAAGAGCGAAAAAAAAGACAACATACTTGAAGTTCATAAGGATCCTTGGGCATGAATGATTTACGTCATTTTACCCGTTTTCCCCTATGGAGGACCCTTCATTGTAAAAGGTTCCTTAGGTGTCAAAACTTTAGTCTCTTTTAAGTGATCTAAATCACTTATCCATAATTTTTACAGGCACCCTATTTATTTTTCCGGCATATGTTACTTTTGTTTCAACACAAACAATCCTCCCCGGAGAATCTCATGAAAAAAGTAAAATCACTTATCGCGGCTGCTCTTATCGTCTCTTCAGTATCTGCTTTCGCAGTAGACTTAACTCTTTCACCTGTATACACAATCGTTGGAATCGTTAGATCTGCAGTAGTATCTGTTGTAGCTCCAACTGCTATTACGGCTGCTTCAACAATGCAAATTTCTGGTCAAAACAAAGAGCAACTAGAAGCTGTAAGATCGGACGCTGTTGACTTCCTTGCTGGAGCTCAAGCTTCAAACGTTTTAAAAGCTTCAATCTCTGAAATCAAAACTAAATCTGCTGAACTTAACGAAATGTCTGATGCACAAGTTGCTGGATTAATCGTTACTGCTTTAGAATAGATTTTTAAGGAAATTAAGAAATAAAGAAGGCCTGCATTTATGCGGGCCTTCTTTTTATAGATTAAAAAAGTCCTTCAACCGAAAGATATCTCTCCCCTGTATCATAAGCAAACGTCAGCACCTTACTTTTCTCAGGCATTTCAGCAATCGATTTTCCAATCGCAGCTAAACTCGCTCCGCTTGAAATCCCCACATGAATTCCTTCAATCCTTGCGGCATCTCTCGTAAACTGCCAGGCTTCATCTTTAGTCACCTGAACAACTTTGTTAAGCAGCTCGACATTTAAAATCTTCGGAACAAAACCTGCTCCGATACCTTGAATGGTATGAGGCCCCGGAGCACCACCCGATAAAACTGGTGAATCACTCGGCTCTACTGCAAACACTTTCAAATTGGGAAATTTCTTTTTAACCTCTTCACCAACACCTGTTATGTGCCCGCCTGTGCCAACACCTGTGATATAATAATCAAGGCCGGTTGGGAAATCAGCGAGAACCTCCTGCGCAGTAGTCAGACGGTGAATTTCAACGTTGGCTTCATTATCAAACTGCATCGGCATCCATGAACCTGCATTTTCAGCAACCAGCTCGCCTGCTCTTTCAATCGCGCCCTTCATTCCTTTTTCCCTTGGAGTGAGCACCAGCTCTGCCCCATAGAGTGCCATCAGCTTTCTTCTTTCAACACTCATACTCTCCGGCATCGTTAAAATTAAGCGATAACCTTTTTGAGCGGCCGCAAGTGCTAGACCTACCCCAGTATTTCCCGATGTTGGTTCAATGATGATTGTCCCTTTTTTCAAAATACCTTTTTTCTCAGCATCGTTGATCATTGCGATGCCAATGCGGTCTTTAATTGAACCGCCTGGATTTGTTTTTTCCAGCTTCATCCATACTTCAATCCCTTTCTTGTTTGCTTCAGGAAACAGTTTATTTATTTTCACAACTGGAGTTGAGCCGATAGTATCGAGAATAGATTCATATTTCATAAGTTAATTCCTCTTCATTGTTGGTTGAATTGCGGTTAAGTGTAACTTCACTCTTGTGGTAGACCACAGAGTTGGATGGGATAGATTTTGTGACCCAGACGTTTCCGCCGATGATGCTGTTGGATCCGATCACCGTTTCTCCGCCAAGAATGGTAGCGTGAGAATAAATAATACAGTCGTCTTCAATTGTTGGATGCCGTTTCTTCTGCGCAAGAGACTTGTCAACACTCAGAGCACCGAGCGTGACCCCTTGATAAATTTTTACATTTTTTCCGATGACTGCTGTTTCGCCGATAACAACTCCAGTTCCATGATCAATGAAAAATGATTCACCAATTTTAGCTCCCGGATGGATATCGATACCTGTTCTTCCGTGAACGACTTCACTCAAGGCACGCGGGAGAATTGGAATTTGAGATTGATAAAAAAAACTGGCAATTCTGTGAGTAGCGACGGCTTCGAGACCAGGATATGTCAGGATCACTTCATTTAAGCTCGTGGCCGAGGGATCACCATGAAATAATGTTTTTGCATCGGAATAAATAATTTCGGCGATCGAGCATAAGGAATCTTTAAATGATTCTGCAATATGTTTGATGTTTTTTTCTTCAACAGAGAGTGCTTTTAAAATATTTTCCAGGATGAGAGAATTTTCATTTTGAAAATGTTGAAGTTCTTTTTCTGAATGAAAAACTTTTCTCACGTTACCTGGATAAACAACATCGAGGCAACGGTCTAAAAAAATGACAGCATCACTTTTACTGACCGCCGCATGCCCTTTCAACTCAGGATACTTAGATATTTTGAATTCGAATAAAGATTTTATAGATTTTTCCTTCGATGAATAATCAAACGAAATATTTCGCTCTTTAAACTTTAACTAAAAGATGTGTAGTTGAAAACTAAAGTTTAATGTGGAAAATACTATACTAAAGAACTTTCAAGGGCCCAGAAGTGACTTTTTATAGTACTTTCAACTTCGGCAATAATCATATGAATAGAGCAAAGATAAACTGGTACTTGTACAACAGTTTTCAGATCAAAAGTTTTACAGTCAAGGCTTGATTCACTTCAAGTTCAAATCCAATATATTTATTTGAAGAATATAGTCTTATTACCTCACTGGTAAGGCCATCATACTTTTCTATACGTGAATCGTAAAGAACTCCCAGATCACTGGTGTGTACTTCTCCGTATAAAACTGGAGTGAACGAATGAAGTCTAATATGTACAACTATTTTGTCTTTTTTTATCTGCACACCGATAATTTTTCTTACTTCATTCCAGTGTGGCCGGTGATAGACACGACGGATTTCTTCATGCTCATCAGCTGACAAAATGATTAAAATCTTCCCATTCTTTTGCCGTATTCAAATACCAGAACAACTAAAAAAACCAGCATTCCGCGCGCTATTTTCCATCCGATTTTTTTATATCCTTTTTTATTTTCCTGAGACATATTTTTAAAGCTTTTAGCATGCGGAAAATCGCGATTCACCATCCACTCATAAAGCACGAGCTGAATATAGGCCACTATAGTGTATAGGGCGCTAACAGTGAGTAAAAATGAAGTGACTATAGACAATGGTATTGTAAACATAACTGATTTTTATACATAATTCCTACTTTTGAAAGCAATTTTAGAACTCTAATGACGTCACATCCCATTATTTGCCTAAGGAATGATTAGTGTTCATAACCCTCTGCCAATGAGAGATTCAGCATCGAAGTCACTTAATCAAAGGATCCTTATGAAGTTACTTGTTTTATGCTTTACCATGCTCAATGTTACACCATTGTTTTCTGCTTCTAGTTTTAATGAAGTAAGAAACGTCGTCTTCGGTGAAAACCCTGCAGCAACAAACACGACTGTTGCCAGTGAAATGAAGTTGTATGAACAAAACCGTCTTCCTCATTACGAAGTCACAAGTGATAAATTCATTATGGGTGGAATCAACCGACTAATGGATAGAGCAACACGTACGCTTAAAGAAACTGATGACTATTACCCACGTCTGGAAAA
>JACMRM010000185.1 GCA_014376445.1 Bacteriovorax sp.
ATGATCAGAATCGATTCATCATTACCTTTCCAGTTTTTCCAAATCTTTGATTCTTTATTTAAAAAATCGTTTGTATCAGAATTATTTTCTGCATCTTCATAGTGAGTTTCTTTTTTATATTTCCATCCCCAGAATCCCATCTGATCAGAAAATGGTCCGTCAGCTAACTGGCCGGTTATAGCTACAGCTTCATCAGCTTTGCCCATATAACATAAACCATCACTTGGAGATGATAGAGTTAGTGAAAATGCAGCTTTATATTTTTCACTGATTTTGTCTGCTCTAGTATTCTCCGTCCAATAAGTATCATGAGCCTTTTCAAGAGATTCCTTGTCATTTGTCACAACCAATTCTTCTAGTAGTTTTTCCGCGCCTTCTAGTTTGTATCTTTTGTTGATTTCTGCAGTTGAAACAGAAAAACTTTTTTTGTCTTTATATTCTTCTACGTAAAGAGGAATTTTAAGAGTTGTTTTTGCCACAAGGGCCGTACTCATTAAGCACGCAAGTAAAGTTATAGTTGTTTTCATTTAGATCCCCCGATTCATTTTTTAGTTGATCGAGAATTAGCACTCAGTTTCTTGAGACTCAAGGCGAATATTTGTCATGTGCTGATCTGATAAAGAGATTCATTAGTCTTCATATAGTAAGGCAACCTGAGCAAAGGCTTGAAATACTTCGATTGTAGATTCCATTCTTTCTGTTAGACTTAAATTTAAAAATCTGCAAAGGATATAAATTGGACAGCCTCATTCGTTCACAACGTTTTCAGAAAATTGATGGCATTTATTTAGAAAATGAATCCG
Source organism: Bacteriovorax sp. (assembly GCA_014376445.1). Taxonomy (GTDB): domain Bacteria; phylum Bdellovibrionota; class Bacteriovoracia; order Bacteriovoracales; family Bacteriovoracaceae; genus Bacteriovorax. The sequence goes on from JACMRM010000185.1 coordinate 804, forward strand.
GAGTAAAAACTTCAGGCGCTTATGATAGCAGACAAAAGCAAATTTATGACTCCCGCACTGACAGTTATAAAGAGCAGGTTCAGAGTAATTATCCTGAGTCTTGTGGCTTCAATAAACTTCTTCTCACTTACCGTGAGCACTTACGTTGGGTAAAAAAACTTAAATTGAAAGATGATGACTGCGTTCTTGATATCGGATGCAATATAGGTCAGCTTCTTCACTTAATGAATTACCAGGCAAAGATTAAAGGTGTCGGTGTCGATATATCAATCGAGGCACTTCAAAACGCCAGACTGATACTTCCAGAAAATTTTGAATTCGTTCTGTGCAGTATTGAAAAGGGTCTCCCTTTTGAAGACAATGCTTTTGATGTCATCGTCTGCATGGACGTTATCGAGCATCTGGAAAACCCGCAAGTTGTTTTAAAGGAAATGTACCGGGTTCTGAAACCTGGCGGCCGTTTCCTTTTTCATGTTCCAGTTACAGATTTATTTTTAAGCTTAGATTGGTTTTATCAAAAGATAATGCCTAAATCGTTTGATAAAAAAATGCAGGACGCAGGCCATTTTTTAGAAGTTATGAAAACTCACAACCAGCTTCAGAACATGATTTTAGGAAATGGTTTTGCTATAACAAAAACCAGAAGATTTAATTCTCTACTTCAAACGATGTTTGATTATCATATTACCCATAGAATTTTAAACCGTATGTTCTTCATCTGGAAAATGCCATTTAAGTTTTATCACTTTGCGATTGCACCAATCATTGAATTATTCATTCTTCTGCCAGATAGAATTTTGCAAAAAATGAATGTTGGGTCGAGTGCTTATTATCTGGGTAAAAAATAAAAAGGCTCCGATTAAATCGAAGCCTTTTATAAAATGAGCAGCCTGAGTCTTTTTTCTTATTCGATGTTTGCACCAACAACAGATGCTAATTGAAGCATGCTGATTGTCTGGCCTAGTTGAAGTGCTGTGAAGTCTGTTACTTTCCCAGAAGATTTACTTGTTACTTTAGTTGCTTTGAAAATAGGTAGAAGTTTAGCGTCAGCGACAATGTATTTTCCAGCGCCTTCTGCTTTACCATTTTCAGTTTTTGCCTGAAGATTATTAGCTTTGATATAATCCCAAAATTTTTGAGTAATTGCTGTTCTTGGAAGTTCAGCAGCTCCGCAGAATGCTGCTAGATCTGATTTTAATTTTACTGGCTTGTTTAATCCTACTTCTGACATATTTAATCCTTCGTTGTGAGTTTACGAACTATTATCAAATAATTAATCAGGATAAGCGACTGTTAATCGGTGTTTTTGACGAGAATTTGTCTTTTTTGAAGCAGCGTGCTTTTAGCGTGTATAAACGCAGATAGGCAAGTGCTTAATTTTACGATTTGTGAATTAAGATAGGTTTCAATGTGAATGGAATGAGTTTGAGCCTTTATATCAAGTGGAAGATTTCCGAACTGCTTGTCTTGAATTACTGCTCTAAGGGGAACTTGTGAAAATAGCTGCCCGAATATTTGATTTAACTTTTGTTGAATTCCATATTTGTTTAAAATCATTATATGAAATAACACGAATCCCAGGCGCTTGAATAAATGGATCGACAATAATTAAAATATTTTTTGTCTCATTATATCCCTCAATCACAAAAGTGTGGCCGGTGTAAAGGGCAGTGTCCACAAGAACAGGGTGCTGCTGATCGAGTTGCTTTTTTATCGCCTCAATTCCTTCAAGATAACCTGTTTGATTGTTTGAATAAAGTTGCTTCTGCCACATAATTGAATGTGATTTAAGTCCACTAATAAGATCATTGAAATAGGTTGCCGTAAAAGAATTAAAAGGAAGTTCTGAATTGTATGTTAACCCTAAGCTCCACAACTTAATTTCTCTCGGTAAGTAGATGTTACCAGTGTAGTACGTTAAAACCATGGCCGCAGAGGTTGGAGCACACAGATTAGTTTCCTGATGAACTTGCTGAACATCAAGCCAAGCGCTTTGATCGCTCACTGAGACTGGTGGCGTAAAATCTTTTTGTGAAATAATTCCGATATTATTTGGAACTGATGCATAAGAAAGATTGCTCCAGCTGAATAAAAGAATGAATAGAAAATATTTCACTATGTTCATAGTTTTAAAATGTTTAACTTCATTCGTTGTCCCAGCTGATTTCTAATTTATTTCCATCCAGGTCTTTAATATAAAAAGAAGCGAATTCTCCTTTTTCTGATATAAGTTCTCTCACTATGTTAACTCCAGCATTTTTCATTTGCTCATGTATTTTAAGAACTTCTTCTTCACTATCTAAGCAAAAACCCAGATGGTACCATTCAGGAAAAGATGGAAGTTCTTCTACAGGATCAACCGCAATTAAGAAATTACTAGAATTGGAAATGAACGCACCCTTGCCATGATCAAATTTCTTTTCAAATCCAAAGTAGCATTTATAGAAATCTAAAAAAACTGAAAGGTTTTTTGTTCCTAAGTGTATGTGATTTAAATTCATAATTTTTTCCTACTAAATTTTCATTGATTTATTAGCTATTTAACATAATCAAAAATGGAAACAAAATTAAAATTTTAGACAAAAAAAAGCCCCGAATAAATCGAGGCTTTTTTAAAAACTTGGTACCCTGTCGTGGACGATTTTCGAACTGCTTGTTCAGAAATGATAGTTAAGTAACAGTTTTCAGATTGGGCGCATGGCTGAAGAGTTAGCTTGATCTTATCTTGGCATATGTTAGAATTGAATATCTGGTGGGAGATTAAAAGAAACTTGCAGGTCGCTTTCTTCAACCACCAGAAAACTTCTCAAATTCTTGATAAGCCTTTTCAGGCCATTTACCTTTACAAAATTTTCATCTCAAGAAATTCTTTAATATTTTACTTTAATATTTTACTTTAATATTTCAATAGTGAATTAAGATATAAAAAAATCCAGGAGAACTAGGCTTATATTTATTTAATATAGTTTTCGAAACACATAATAAATTTTATTTTAGTGCTTCCTAATCAATTATGTATATGGATTTTGGAGTAGAAGAATATTCTCCAACTTTGGGTAAAGTTGAAGTTAAAGAACGATCAGGGGAGCTAGTAAGAGTATCTTTTAATTATAGCGATCCTGCAGGCAATATTTATAGGGCCATTACAAATTGCACTTAGATCTTTAATCTAAAAACGAAACAAGTTGTGGTCTCATCGATCAATTGTAAGTGATATAATTATCTTACTTCTTAATCAAATAAAGCCCTTTCCTGGAGGCTTTAAGATATTTGATGCACTTGAGCTTCATTTATCGGTTGAACCTAAATCTAAGGTGGCTAAAAGACAAAAAGCGAATTAAGAAGAAACCCCTCGGGAATCTTTTGGAAGCTCGACTATAAAAGTAGTTCCTTCACCCACCTCACTCCTAACGAGAACATTCCCGCCGTGTGCCTTCGCGAAACCTTGAACCAAGGTGAGGCCAATACCCCAGCCTTTTTGAGAACCCTTCTGTGCAGACTCAGTCCGTTGAAATTGCCTAAAGAGAAGTGTTTGATCTTCGAGAGGAATCGGATTCCCTTCGTTATGAACGGCGATTTCTATTGATTCCATCTTTCGTCTCAAGGCAATCGTAATCAGGGCTTTTGGCATTCCATACTTCACCGCATTTCCAAGCAAGTTCTCAACTATCCTGCGAATCGCAGTGCAATCCCAGTATCCATTGATCTGCTCATTCGAATAAAGTCGGAAGCGATCTCCATGAATGCTTGTTAAGTCATCTAAGGAGGATTGAGTGATCTCATTGAGATTGCATTCCTCAATATTCAAA
>JACMRM010000186.1 GCA_014376445.1 Bacteriovorax sp.
CATCTTCAAGGTTCAATTAAATTTATGAATATGACTGGAGAAAACAGTGATACCATCCCTGTTTTAGACCTGCGAGAAACAAATGTGATGGATAAGCTTACGATTCTAGGTAGTTAAAAAAAATGGTGCCCTGCGAGGGACTTGAACCCCCACGCTTGCGCACCAGATCCTAAGTCTGGCGTGTCTGCCAATTTCACCAGCAGGGCGTCTATTTGAAAACCTAATTTAATTAAAATCGATAAAACTGACAAGTACAAAATTGGTCTTATGATGCTTTTTTATCAGCGTTACCTAGCTTTTTTTCAAGTTCGGCGATCTTATTGCTCATCATTGTATTTTCTTGTTTAAGTTTAATCACTTCTTTACGCTTCTCGGCTATTTCTAAGGCCACTTCTGCAAGCTTGTTCTTCGTTATTTCTAAATCTTTAGCAAGCGCTTCGGGAGACTTCTGACCCGGTGTAGGCACAACTTTTCGCTTGCTCGCAGACTCAAGTTGAGAGGTTGTAAACTTAAGCTTTTGTTCTGTCTTTTTAAGCTCGATAGTCATGGCACGCAGCTTTTCTTCGCTTGCCCTTTTCTCACTGGTAAGAATATTTATGACAGCATCTTTTTCAGCAACTTCTTCTTTTGAAACTCCTGAACCGGACACACCAAGGTCTTCTTTTAATTTTCTCGAATTTTCTTTTTCATCATTAAAACGAGCTTCCATTTCAAGTTTGTCCTGCTTAAAGCGCTCGATCACAGACTGTGCCTTTTGCATATTTAATCTCAGCGATTGAATTTCTTTTTCACTTTTTTCAAGGGCTCCATTGTCGCGGTTTTCAATGTTTTCATTCCGGATATTTACTTTTTTATTGGCAAGTTCCAGACGCTGAACGAGAGAATTATTTTCAACTTCAAGTTGCTGAAGCTTTTCTTCATTGGCAAAGTCACGGCTTCTGGCATACTCAGATTTCATGGCCTCAATCTTGGAAGCAAGTGCTTCGATCTTCAGATCTTTATTTTTTGACAGTAGTTCAAAATCTGATTTTATCTTCTCTAGAAATCGCTCTTTGCTTTTTAATGCTTCTATAGTACGTGATAATGCTGCTTTTAACTGAAGCGTTTCCGATCCATCAGTTGGCACTGAAGGTGTGTTCTCGTCCGAAGCATTGCGTGCAATCTTTTCATTTTGAAGCTTTACAAGTTCATTTTTCAGCTGCTCCATAATTTTCTTCATGCGCACAATCTGTGTTTCAAGTTTTTCTCTAACCTGATCACCTGATTGATTCGCAAGGATTTTTAAAGCGAATGCATCTTCGAGCTTCTGTCTTTTAACCAATTCGTTCGAAACAACTTCTTCCACGAGTCCGCTCACTAAAACTTTAATATCATTTTCTTTTGCATCGAGCTCTTTCGCAATAATGCGTATAATATCGTCTTGAACAATATTTCTACCTTCTGAACTTATTCTGATTAATTCATCCTGAATCTTTTCATTGATCTGGCTTCGCTTAACTTCCCATTTGCTTATATCACCGTCTTCGACCCAACCTTTTACCCGTGTTAAATCTTGATCATTTTTTGGAGAGCCTCCAAAAATAAGTATTTCTTCAATATCACTCAGTGATTTCTCACCCAGTACTCTCTGAATTTCCTGGATCTGTGAATCCAGATTTGAGCTTGCAACTTTTTTAATATAATCAGAAATACCATTAAATAATTGATCATCTTTTAACAATTTGAGAATAAAGTTCTTAATCTCATCATCAACTGCTTTTAAAGATTCTTGTCTTGGATAAAAATCAAGATAGTTTTCAACATCACTCACTTCAAGTTTTTCAATCTTTTTCGGAGAGTCTTCGATCTGGCGGTAATTTCTAATAAAGAGAGCAAATTTTCTGGCAATTGAAAGCTTCTTAGACTGCTCGTCTGGAATTTTCTGTGCCTCATATTTTATATCATCATGAGCATCGAGACCTGAGAGAAGTTCAGACTGCACTTCAACTTCTTCACTTCGAGCAGATTTATTGGTAATCTCGGTAAAAAAGTACGATTTCATTGCAAGTTTTTCATCTTTGAACAACAGGCATGAAAATGTGAGTTTATTTTTCTTATGGAAATAAGAAACGTCAAAGAAATTAGAATTTTCAGTCAGTATTTGAAGGCATTCTTTCAGCTCGCCAATTCCTTCAAATCCGTCAACGCCCATAGAGATCATGACAGCAAAGGCTTCACCGCTGTGTGAGTAAGAAACATCAATTGGCATGGAGTCTTCGCTAGTTTCAATTTTTTTGAAAGCAAAACTCATGGCCGCATTTAAATAATTTCTTAAAATATTAATATTGAACTTTGCTTTATAAGCTTCAACAATAATTGCATCCGTAAAATACCCAACATTTAGATACTCATGGATTTTTACAGTATAGATATTTTTAAAATCTTTTGAGTAACGATCTACCAGATCGAACTCTAGACCATCATTAAAATACGATGTAAGAAGTTTTCTTCCCTCAATAGATGAAACATAATCTTCGCTGATAAAGCTTTTCACGAATGGAGCCAGCTTCGGATCAATCGAATCTTTCGTTTTTAATCTTGGAACATTTAAAACATCAGGACAAGCATCATTAACTGCAAATAGGTACTCATGGCCGGTGATATGCTTATAGTTGAGTTCGAATCCAAGCTCTTCGAAAAATATACCCATGGCAGAGCTACTTAGCTCTGGCGGCACGAGAATTTTTTTATTTGGCTTAGTTGTCACTTTCTTCCTTAAGCTATTGCGTCCATTTCTTTTTCTTTTTCACTCAAAACTTTTTGCAGCATCTTCAATGTTCTGCCACCGCACTTTAGTTCACCTTTAACGACTGCACTTAAAATATTTTCTCTGCTCTCTTTTGTGTAACCAAACAACTTACTGATTGCTACGAAAACAACTTCCAGGTCAGTCATCTCTTTGGAGTTCAGATTTCTTGGACCTGAACCGTCGTATTGCTCAAACATCACAGTCTTTTTCAAGACTTCATCACTTGCTATAGTCTTCACGTATTCATAATCTTCAGAGCTGAAACTTTCCTGCAAACGAAGATACTCTAATTTTTCTTTTAAACTTAACACATGCGCACTCGTTCCAAGATCCATTAAATTCTGTAAAGTTTTTGAAAACAATCTGTTTAAAAAATTTGGTTCATAGTAGCCCATTAAAAAAGCACAGAATGTATAAGAGCTAGCAACACTTAAATGTCTTCTGAAAAGATCCGTATCCCGCTCAATGAAATTCAGCCCTTCAGGCAATTTAAAACTTGAGAATAATTTCCATGCAAGATGATCAAGTTCAAACTGCATAACAAGTTCTTTTTCAATAAATTCTTTGCGAAAGATTGCTATAAGCTGGTCACGCCAGATCATCTTGTCTCTCATCAAAACTTCTTCGCTGTATTTTTCATAAATGGTTTTCATCTCATGGTGAACATGTAGATCAATTCCGTCTTCCATAAAAACTTCAATGCCGGCATCAAAAAATTTCTTTATCAATTTTAAATTGAGTGCTTCACCTTTTTTAGAAATTAAAACTGCACCACCTGAATTTTTTTTCCAAAAAATATTTCCTGGAGACAGAAGATCGTGTTGTATATTTGCAAAAGTAAATTTCATTGCTTCCTTTAATTTTTCTGAGGGTTTACCTCATAAACTTTTCGGAACCTTCCTAAATAAAATGAAAGAATTTGAACAAAAAAAAGCCTCGGAATACCTGAGGCTTTCATTATAGTTCTATTGGACTAGTCTATTATTTTGTAGGATTAATTGGATTATAGCAGCGATACATGTGAGTGCTCGAGTGTTGAGTCAGTCCTGGAAAAGTCTGACGGCAAACTTCTGTAGCATTCCAACATCTTGGGTTGAAGTGGCAACCTGTTGGAGGATTCATGGGACTTGGAATATCCCCTTGAAGAATAATTCTATCCGATCTCACAGCAGTTGTAGCATGCGGTATGGCCGAAAATAATGCTTTGGTGTAAGGGTGTTTTGCATCCCCATAAAGCTCGCTCGACTCGGCAACTTCGACCATATTTCCAAGATACATAACTGCAACACGGTTTGAAATATACTCAACAACCTTCAAGTCATGGGCAATAAATAAGAAAGTTAGCCCAAGATCTCTTTGAAGATCCATCAATAAGTTTACAACCTGAGCTTGAACCGACACGTCCAGAGCAGAAACAGGTTCATCACAAACGATGAATTCTGGCTCAACGGCAAGTGCGCGAGCGATACAAATACGTTGTCTCTGACCGCCAGAAAATTCATGCGGGTATTTATTAAGTGCATCTTGTGGAAGCTGTACTTGTGCGAGCAACTGAAGAAGACGTGCTTTACGGGCAGCTTTATCAGTATGCAATTCGTGAATATCCATTGGCTCAGAAAGAATATCACCAATAGTCATACGTGGATTTAATGAAGCATATGGATCCTGAAAAATGATCTGCATTTTTCTTCTTACTGCTCTCATTTCACTTGGAGTAAAATTAACAATATTTTTTCCATTGAAAAGAATTTCACCTGAAGTTGGTTCAATCAATCTTAAAATTGAACGGCCTAAAGTTGTTTTCCCACATCCCGACTCTCCAACGAGTCCAAGAGTTTCACCTTTTTTAATTTTAAAACTTACGTCATTGACTGCTTTAACAGATCCAACTTCACGTCCTAAAAGTCCACCCTTAATAGGGAATACTTTAGTTAAGTTTTTTACTTCTAATAAATATTCGCTCATAGTCCCTTTCCTTCAAATTTCTTTAACGGGTTAAAGCAAGCTGCCAAGTGAACTGCACCTTCATCAGACATATCTCTTAAGATCGGTTCACCAAGGGATCCACGACATTGTTCTGTTACGTTGATACAACGATCCTGAAAATTACATCCGGCCGGTAAATCAAATAACGAAGGAACCATTCCTTCGATTGTTTGAAGTCTTTCTTTTGTATGTCCCGATGTCGAATCAAAAGATGGAATTGAATCCATCAATCCTTTCGTATACGGGTGTCTTGGATGATTAAATAAAGTTTTTACGTCAGCGCTCTCAACAATCTGTCCGCAGTACATAACCGCAACAGTGTCGCAAGTTTCTGCAACAACACCTAAATCGTGGGTGATAAGAATAATTCCCATTCCAAGCTCTTTCTGAAGTTTTTTCATCAGCTCTAAAATCTGAGCTTGAATTGTAACGTCCAGAGCAGTTGTAGGCTCATCAGCGATAAGAATATCTGGTTCACATGAGAGTGCTATTGCAATCATTACCCTTTGTCTCATCCCACCTGAAAGCTGATGAGGATATTCTTTAACTCTTTTATCCGGTGAAGGAATACCAACAAGTCTTAACATGTCGACAACTTTCGCTTCTCTTTCTTTTTTTGATAATTGCGGCTGGTGAAGTTCAATTACTTCTTCAATTTGATTTCCAATTGTAAAAACTGGATTTAATGAAGTCATCGGTTCCTGAAAAATCATCGCAATTTTATTTCCGCGAATTTTTCTCATTTCAGCTGCCGGCATATTCACTAAGCTCTTTCCGTTAAAAAGAATTTGCCCGCTTGCCACTCTTCCCGGAGGATTTGGAATTAATCCCATAATCGCCAGAGCAGAAACTGATTTACCAGATCCCGACTCACCTACGATTCCTACAGTTTTTCCTTTAAATACGTCGAAGTTCACACCGTTAACTGCTTTAATAGTTCCACGGTCTGTTTTAAACTCTACTACAAGGTCTTTAACCTCTAATACTTTTTCGACAGTTGAAGTCATATTATTTCCCTTTCAATTTTGGATCGAGAGCATCACGAAGAGCATCTCCTAAAATATTAAATGCAAGAACAATTAGGAACATCGCTAAAGTTGCAGCAGCTAATTGCCACCAAACTCCGCGTGCCAGTTCTAATTTTGAGTCGTCGATCATTGTACCCCAACTTGGACGTCCTTGAACTCCAAGCCCCAGGTAGGAAAGAATAACCTCTGACTTTATCGCGCTCTCAAACGTTTGTGAAAAGTTGATGATCAAAACGTGAGAAATATTCGGTAAAATATGTTTGAAGATTTTTCTGTAGTGGCCTGCCCCAAGAGCACTTGCTGCCTGTGAGTACTCACGGTCTTTATGCTTCATCACCTCACCACGAACGATACGGCAAAGCCCTACCCAGCTAGTGACCCCTAATGAAATAAAAACTGTTGTTGTTCCTTTACCCATGATGAAGGCAATCGCAATCAGAAGCATGAAAAATGGAATTGATGAAAAAGTAGTATAAAACCATACGATAACTTCATCGACGATGCCGCCGAAATAACCAGCAACAGCACCCAAGATGGTACCGATAATAAGTGAAATAATTGACGTAACTAATCCGATTGCTACAGCAGTCTCTGCTCCTTTAATCATTTTTAAAAAAACACTTCTTCCAAAAATATCTGTTCCAAAAATATATTGAGCACTTGGCGGAGAATAGGCCGGTCCGATTTCAGCACCCCAGTTGCCTGCAATAACTCCCATGAAAGTCAGTAGGGCAAGAACAAAGTAAAAAATAACAACGAGAAGAGCAATACAAGAAAGCTTATCGTGAGTGATTACGTGAAACGTGTGTTGCCACATAGACCTAGAAGGCTTTGTTCTAGTATTAGTAACAGAAATATTTGTCGTCGCGCTAGCAGTCATGGTCGTTAGTCCTATTTTAATTTCATACGTGGATCTACGATCGTGTATAACACGTCAGTAATAACCCCAAATACGATAAAAGCTAATGCACTTAAAATTGTCATGGCCTTGATAACCGGAAAATCACTCGTGTTAAGAGCTTTAATAGTGATGTTACCTAAACCTGGAATTCCAAAAAAAGATTCCGCTAATAGAAGTCCTAAGAACAACATGGGAATCTGAATAATCCCGTAAGTTAAAATAGGAACCATCGCATTTTTTAAAACATGCTTAAACATAATGCTTAATTCACCAACACCTTTCGCACGAGCTGTACGAACATAGTCCTGATAAACTTCATCTAAAATCATTGAACGGTAAAATCTTGTATCCGGTCCCCAGCTAAATGCCAGGTAAAGAAGTACTGGAAGTACTGTATAAGGAATAAAGTTTGGGAAACCCGCTTCATAGCCGGCAATCTCAAACCATCCTAACTTGTAGGCAAAAAACCATTGTCCAAAAAGGATGTAGGCTAAACTTGAAATACTCATCATCGCAATCGATAGAAGCAATACGAACTTATCGATAAAGCCGCCGCGATAGAATGAAACTAAAAGCGCGATCGAAATCGACACAATAAAAGTAATAATAAAAAGAGGCACAGTTAAAGTAAGTGACGGCCCTGCTCCAGCTTTGATCATTTCTGAAATTTGCTGCTTTGATGACCATGAAGATCCAAAGTCAAAAGTGAAAGCTGTCTTTACTGTATTCAGATACTGGTTCCAGAATGGGAGGTCAGTTCCAAGCTCTCGGTGGAGTTGGTTGATCTGTTCAATCGTCGCGTGTCTTCCAAGAAGAACGTAAGCTGGATCTGGAGCAACAACATTGAAGATAATAAAAATAATAAAGCAGACTCCCAGTAACACTGGGATCACGTAAAGCAGTCTGCGGATAATATATGAATACATGTTCATTTAAAAAAACCTATAAAATTAAAATTTCTTTAACAGCTCTTCTTTCTTAGCTGTATCAACATTCAGGTATTGGTAGATGTCGTTGTTAAGATCGCTGTTGTGATAGTTTCTCAACCATCCATGTCTAACTGTGTAAGCTTGTCTGTGCATGTTGAAGATTACAACAACGTCTTCAGCCAAAGTCTTATTCATCTTTTCATACAATCCAGTTCTCACTGGAGAATCTTGCATTTTTGTAGCTACTTCGAACTGCTTATTGAAAGCTGGCTCGTTATAGTTTGTGCTGTTAGATCCTGGAGAACTGTTAGGTCCGTAGAAGAGTTGTAGGAAATTTTCAGCATCTGGGTAATCTGCCCCCCAGGCTGCACCAAACATCTGAACATCTCTCTTCTTAAGTTTCGCTTGGAATTCCGGCCATGGTGAAGCTGAAACTTTAATCTTAATTCCAATTTGCTCCATTTGCTTCTGGAAATATTCTCCCATCTGACGTGAAGTTGTTGAATCAGGAATGTCATAAATAATTTCTGGAAGACCTTTTCCTTCCGGGTAACCTGCTTCAGATAACATTTTTTTAGCAGCAACGAGGTCAAAACCTTTATATGGATTTTTGAAGTCTTTGTTTTGCCCTGCGATCCCAGGTGGAATTGCACCTTGAGCGTAGAATGAAGTGTTGTTATAGAAAAGTTGGTTACTTTTCTTTTCATCGAAAGCAAGTGACATAGCTCTTCTTAGTTTTATGTTATGAAATAATTTATTTTCGTAGTTAAAACCTGTATAAGTAAGATCAAGCATTGGGCTGATCATCAGGTCGATTCCTTTTCCCGAAAGCTCAGCGCTTAGTTTGTTGTCTTTAACAGCTGTAGCAAAATTATCTTTTGGAATAGAATAATAATCAATTTCACCTTTGTTGAATTTCAACCAACCTGGCTGACTTTCAACGATGACATTAACGATAAGTTTATCAACAAGCGGAAGTCTTTTTCCAGCATCAGTTAACAAATCTTTATATTCAGGAGAAGCATCTGATGGATAAAACTTTTCTCTGAAAGTTGGGTTTTTTGTATAAACAATTCTCTTCCCTTGGTCGAATTTGGGAAGGATGTATGGGCCTGTTCCAACCGGGTGGTTGATAAATTCTTGTCCGTATTTTGCTACAACTTCTTTAGAAACAACAGAAGTGAATCCCATTGCTAGTGTGTATAAAAACTGAGGAAATGGCTTCGCCAATTTAAATTGTAATGTATATTTATCTATAGCTTTTAAACCTGCAACTTCTTCATCGTAGTTAGTTGTCGGAAGCTTAGCATATTTATCACGCCATTCATTTAATCCAACTAATTTCCCATCAAGCACCCACCATCCGTTCGCTGTTGTTTTTGCATCAGCAAGACGCTTTAGTGAATAAACAAAGTCAGCCGCTTCAATCTCACGTCCTTTTCCATTGGAAAAAGCAGCGTCGTCTTGAAATACAACTCCCTTTTTAATTTTAAATGTATAAGTGATTCCGTCTTTAGAAATTTCCGGCATAGCTTCAGCTAAGTTTGGAATAAGTTCGTAAGGAACTTTTAACCAATGGTATGCTAAAAGACTTTCATAAATTTTTGCAATTTCTCTTCCTGAATAAAGATCGTCGGCCATGGCAGGGTCGAAGCCTTTAATCTCCGCTGGGCTAACGATGTTAAGTACGCGTTCGCTTGCGTCTTGTTTTTTTGCACAGCCAGTTAGGACTGAAGCAGCAACGAGAGTAAGAACCAATAAGATGTTTCGCATTTTCATTTATAAAACCTCGATTAACTAGAATTGTCGGATTTTACTTTATATCTATGATTCTCTGCATTTGTCATTTTTTTTGGGAATTTTTTTTAATGCATGATACCTATTGGCGATCACAACTTTGCGGGACTAAAAACAGTGTCAGAATGGCTTCATTAGAAATCTCTTTTACGTAAATTTTAAAAATTAAACGCTCATAAAACTTTTCGTTGGGCACAGAGTTATCAACAGTGAATCGATATGAAGGAGTTGTGCGTTCCATTATAAAATGATCATTTAAAAAACTGCCCATAAAATGTTTAGGGTAAACATTTGCGACTTTGAATCGCATAAAGTCTGATGCGAAAACAAAAAACTCTTCAATAGTTTTTGCAATCCTTTTTTTATCGGGTCTCTCGCCGAGCTGCTTATCTAAAAGATCAGTAATCTCAGAATTTTTAATTTCTTTATTGGCAATTTCCGGATTGAGACTGAATTCAATCTGCCTTTCCCCGATAACAGGAAAATCCATGGATAAATCAAATCTATTATTTTTGCGGTCGACTTGAGATTCGTAAGAAAAGTTTTGTCTGGTCGACATCAATTCGATGCGACCTTTTCCACTTCCTTCAATACAGATTTTTTTAAACTCGCCCGCAAAATCTGCTGAGGTCTTGGGGGCTTCGTGAGCACATGATGCGAGCATTAGAAGCGCGAGAAAACATCTTATGGTTTTGATGCCGGTAATCTTCCTCTTTCCACGTCTTCTAATAATTTTAATACGTCATCTCTCTCTGATTGAACCTGTGCACTTTTCAGCGCTTCAGTTAGGTATTGCTTCGCTTTATCATAATAACTTAAACGCTGATAAATCATTCCGAGGTGCTTCGTAATTGTTGGATCACCCTTAACTAACTCAGAAGCTTTTTTTGATTCAGATAAGGCTTCATTAAATTTTCCTGTCTGATAAAAATACCAGGCCATCGAGTCTCTAATATAACCGTCATCAGGCTTAAGCGATACGGCTTTTGAAATATACTCGTAAGCTTTGTCCATTTTTTCATTTTTCTCTAAAAATGAATAACCTAAGAAATTAAGCGCGTGAGCATTGTTTGGATCTTTATCAACAATCGCCTGAACCAGTTTTCTCGCCTCAAGAAAGTCCCCGTTTTTTTCCAGGATAGAAGCTAAGTAATAACTGTGGCTTTCAGTAAAATTTTTGTGCTCTTTCATCGCGCCTAAAGTAGCGATGGCATTTTTATACTGAAACGTATCTTCAAAGAAGCTAGCCTGAAGCATTTTAAGCTCCACTTGCATCTCCGGATTTTCCTTCGCTCTGTTTTCGACAAATTTATTGAACTCGGCCATGTGTTCAGACTTTCCTGCAACGTAATCTTCTCGCGCTTCTGCGGCCATCACTTGTCCGACTTGAAGACCTGCATCTCCGAAAAGCGGACTGTCTGACTTGATTCTCTTGAAATATGTAATGGCATCCGTCCCTTTGTTCACCTGCTGGCTTAAAGCTCCCAAGTAATAAAGAACTTTATCCGATTCAGGTACAACTTCCAGTACATCTTTGAAAAGTTTTGCTGCTTCATCGAAGCGCTCAACATCAGAGTACAAAAGTCCAAGGCGCACTTTTAAATTTAAATCAGAGTTATCCATCGAACTTAATGTTTCAGCATAAGGAATCACTTCAGTATTTTTCTCAAGTGAGAACATGATACTTACCAGTCGTGCAAGAACTTGCGTGTTTGAGCTGTTGTTATCGTCAGCAACAAATTTCTTATAAACACCAAGGGCCGCCATGAAGTTTTCTTTTTCTTCATAAAGAGCACCGATGGCCAGCGCAGCCTGTGCATACGTCGGATCAATTTTAAGTGATTTTTCAAAATAAGTTTTCGCTAGAGTTTTATTACCTCTGTCATATTCCATCTTCCCTCTGAAAAATGAGAAGACCGGATTATCGCTTGATTTTTTCTCACATCCCACTAAAAGCGAATGAGCTTCTTTATACATTTTTTCTACCACATACGTGCGCGACAGATATAAACATGCTTCTTCTGATTCAGGATTAAGAGCTAAAAGTCTCTGGTAAGTTGCACGGGCATCTTTCGGCTTATCAATTGATGAATATACACTCGCTAAAATAAGTCCTACCTGTTCATCTTTTGCACCCGACTCTTTAAAGGCCGCTTCCAGAATTTTCTCTGCATCTTTTACTTCTCCACCACGGATAAGTTCGTAAGCAAGTTTTCTTCTGACATAAGCATCGTTCGGTTTAAGATCTGCAACGAATTTAAAAATTTGTGAGGCAGTCTGGAAATCTCCACGAATCGAAGCGTCGTTTCCTTTTATAAATAAATCTGTGGCGAGATATTCAACTGCTGCTGGACCTGCTGCTTTCGCGCTTTCAACTTTTTCTCTTAAGTCATTTCCTTTAATTCCTAATTCTGCATTGGGATTAAATCCAAACACTTTAGGTGCATCGCTATCCATTTTGCCAATAGGCATCTGGGAACATGAAATGAGTGTTAAGAGGATTGAGAGTAGCGAAAATTTAAATATACGCATAAGCCATCCGAGAAGACTTGAGAGAATTAATTTCCCTCAGATCTTTTTCGACTACCTATGGAGAAGCTTTAGATAAAACGCTTTGCGCACACTCACATAATGTGAATCGGCATTTTTTTCGCTCTGTTTCTTATAGTTGATTTAATTGCATTATTAAAAAATTTGAAAAGAACATCAAAAATTGTTTGGGAAAATGTTTGACAGCATCAATTCAATGTTGCTATTTCTTGGCTCGCTAAGCCTGAGAGAGGCACAATTATTCTAGCGAACCAGACTAACCTCCTGTTTTTATAGAAAAAATGATTCCTCTCGAGGGTAAAGTGTAAAAAGTGCTTAATTTTGCTAAACCAGGATGAAGACCTTTTTACTTATGATAGAAAAAGTTTCAGGCATAAAGCCTTAAAACCAATATTCAGAGGGTCAGATGGCCTTCGATAAAATAGGGGAATACTATGAGCGACGTAAGAATCATTAAGCGTTACCAAAACAGAAAACTTTATGACACTCACCAGAGTTGTTACGTGACTCTTGAAGAGATCGCGCAAATCATCCGTGAAGGTAATGAAATTCAAGTTATTGACAACAAAACTAAGAACGACATCACTTACATTACTCAAATTCAACTTCTTTTCGACCAAGAAAAAAAGTCGACTAGAGTTGGAGATGTTGAACTTCTTAAGCGCGTAATCCGCTCTGAAGAAGGGACTTTCACTGGTCACATTAAGGCACTTGAAAAATCACTTGGCGTTAACGCTCCAGCTGAATTCAAAGCACCTTTCATGAACAATGAAAACTCTGCTATTGAAACTACAACTACTTTAAACTAAAATTTAAGCATTAGATCATTTCTCAACGAAAGGTACTTAATGCTTAACAAAATTTTAAAAATAGTTCTTATAACACCCGTCTTAATGACGGGTGTTTTTATTTCTGATGCCCAAGCTCAGCAACAGATGAAACCAAACATTCATGTTCTAACTGGTGAAGCTTCTGCCAAAAAAGTTAGCAATGATATTCCATCTGCAGGCTTTGGATCAAGTGCTTCCGAGCAACGCATTCCAGGTGACATTAATAAACACTCTATAGGGATTGGATTAGGACAAACATTTTTGCGTTCTGATTTTCATGAGCATGGTGCGGATAAAATCACTCCTGACATCTATTACAATTATTCTGCAAGCTACTCTTTCGATTTCATGGCAAACGCTCACTGGTCGAAACATAAATTTCAAAATAAAGATGTCACAATTAAAGGTCTGGCCCTTTCTATTAAAGGGAAAGGATTTCAGTTTGATGCCTTTGCGCCATTCGTTCTTGGTGGATTTGGTTTTTATGAACCTCAGGCGACTCGTAATATTGGCGGCACACTTACAAAGACACGTGAACAGCTAGTTTTTGGTATGAACATTGGTGCAGGTGTTGAATTAAGACTAAACAGTGAATGGACTGTCGGTGTTATTGCTCATTATCATGATCCATTCAGCGTCAGACAAGATATTAACGGCGATCTTGATGGTTCATACATGAAACTTCTGATCCTCGGAATGTACACATTTAACTAGGATGAAATCCCTAGCAAAAAGACTCTATATTTTCACCGGTAAAGGCGGAGTTGGAAAAACTTCTCTGGCCATGGCAATGACGAAGCACCTTCAAGCTCAAGGTCTCAAACCAAAATACAATTCATTTTTTCAGGACCCGGAGAGAAGTCTTTGGACAAAACTTGATTTACCGGCACTGGATATTAATCTCTACTCCAGTGCGGAAACGTATATAGGCAGAAAATTAAATTCTAAAATTATTGCTTCATGGATTATGAAGACGCATTTTTTTAAATCGCTTTTTCAAATGATACCCGGGCTGGGGCATATGATACTCCTGGGAAACATTATTGACGAGCTGGAGAAAGATCCGGATTTGATTATTGTCCTGGACTCACCTGCTTCCGGGCATGCACTTACGATGTTTGAGTCATCATCAAATTTTAAGAAAATTTTCCGTGCGGGGATGATCGTTAAAGACATCGATAGAATGCATGAATTTCTCGGGCGAGACGGGCATTTAAAGACAATCATTGTGAGTTTAGCTACAGAGCTTGCCATGAATGAAGCCCGAGACCTTAAAAAGGAATTAGAAACCAATACAACAGGTCCTGATCTGCATGTTGAAGTGATGGTAAACGACTCTTTTCTGCAGTATCTGAAGGACAATAAAATTTCAGAGAGTGATCTGCCGGAATTTTTAAAAAATAAAATTGAACTTGAGAAAACAATTATTCACGGGGTGCCTGCGCTTCCGCATATTGATGAAAGAACTCAGGACGCGATCATAAAAAAACTAACTCCTCAAATGGGGAAATTAGTATGATGAAAATACCTCTTAAAAAAGTCGAACTGTTCTGTGGCACCGGTGGCGTTGGTAAAACAACTGTGGCAACCGGGCGCGCACTCGCGCTGGCCAATGAAGGAAGGAAAGTTCTTCTGATTACGATCGATCCTGCTAAAAGATTAAAACAAATTTTGAATTTGCCTGATGTTGATGATGGAGCTGTGAATACGGTGACGCTAGATTTATTTGACGGTGATAAAACGAAATCATTCGATGCCATGCTGATGTCTCCTGGAGCAACTTTGAAACGAATTGCTCTTCAAAAAGGGCTGGAAGCAGAGTTTGAATCGACAATTATCAAGACACTTTCCCGTCCGTACGGCGGGATGAATGAGATTATGTCGATTATTGAAGTCCAGCATCAGCTGGAGAAAGATGTTTACGATACAATTATTTTAGATACACCTCCGGGGAAACATTTTATTGATTTTCTTGAGTCATCAGAGAAGATTAAAAACTTTTTTGATAAATCATTTCTGGAAATTTTCGAATACCTGGACAAGAGCATACATGGCGGTAAAAGCAGAAATATTATTACGCTGATGATTTCTACCGGCGTGAAAAAACTTTTAAGTTATCTTGAAGCAGTTACGGGAGCAGATTTTGTCCGTGAGTTTATCGATGCTGTTTTAGCGCTTTATAAATCGCGCGATGCTTTTTTACATGCGCTCGATTTTCAGAAGGAATTGAAGCAGGAATCGTTCTCGAACTGGTTCCTTGTGACATCGGTTGAACAGCAGAAATTGAATGAAGCACAGGATCTAGCAGACCAGGCAGAGAACTTCATTCATAACGACCTTTTTTTGGTTATCAACAAGTGCCTTACCCCTTACCTGAATGCCTGGAATCCAGAGGTGAATACACCACTTTCCCGACTGAAAAGCGGGATGGTGAGTCGAGAAAGCGAGCTTTCCGAGTTTGCTAGTAAAAACTTCACAAACGTACTAAAATTCCATGAAATAAATAATCCTTCTCC
>JACMRM010000187.1 GCA_014376445.1 Bacteriovorax sp.
AGGGATAAAAAGCGACCTGATTTTGGGAGTGAGTTTTACCAATAAGGCAGCGAAGGAGATGCGCGAAAGAGTTATAACGCTTTTGGGTGCAAGAAAAGCGCGAAAAATTGCCTTACTTACCTTCCATTCACTGGGTGTTCGCATCCTGAAAACAGAAATTGAGAAACTCGGTTATCACTTAAATTTTTCTATTTACGATCAGTCTGACCAGATGTCGATAGTGAGGGAAGCGCTGAAACTTTATCACGCAGAAAAAAAATTCGACGTGAAAGATGTTCAAAGTAAAATTAGTTTTCTAAAAAATGCCGGTATAACAGAATTGGATTTTGCCGATTCCGTCCATTTTAATCCTGAAGATCCTTACTCCCATGCAACGGAGTATGCTTACAGATTTTATCAGGAAAAACTAAAATTCTTCAATGCCATCGACTTCGACGATATTTTATTTTTAACACTGAAACTTTTCAGAAATTTTCCTGAAATCGCAAAAAAATATTCAGAGCAGTACCAGTACATCATGATTGATGAGTATCAGGATACCAACACGCTTCAGTTCGAACTGGTGAGGCATTTAACAAGCACTCACAATAACCTTTGTGTTGTGGGTGATGATGATCAGTCGATTTATGGATTCCGTGGAGCTGACATTACAAATATCCTGGAGTTTGAGAAAACTTTTCCGGGAGCAAAGATCGTTAAGCTTGAAGAAAACTACCGCTCAGTAAGCTCGATTCTCGATCTCGCCAACCATGTTATTAAAGAAAATAAAAAACGCCGCGATAAAACTTTATGGTCGCAAAAGAAAAGTGATCACATCCCTCTCTTATGGGCCATGGCCGATGCTGATCACGAAGCTGAAGTCGTTGTTGAAGATGTTGTAAAACATCAGGGAAATGGCGGCCACTTAGGCGATATAGCGATTTTGTATAGAAGCAATACCCAGACCCAAATTATTGAAGATCAACTGCGCTTAAGTGCTGTCCCCTACACTATTATCGGTGGTCAGAAATTTTATGATAAAAAAGAAGTTAAAGATTTAATGAGCTACCTGTTTGTTATTTTAAATCCAAATGACCAGATGGCGATAAGACGTATTCTCAATATTCCTCATCGTGGAATCGGAAACGTGACGCTTGAAAAATATCTGGCAAAATCTGCTGAAGATAATATCGCCCTGTTCGATGCTCTAGAGAAATATCCTGCCATTGATCCGCAAAGATCGGCCGGAATTATTAAATTTGTCGAGTTAATTAAAAAATATAAAAAAACATTTGAGATGCATTCACTTTCACAAGGTATTAGTACGCTCATTGAAGAGATTGATTATTTAAATTTCATCGATAAACAATACGACAATGCCAAACAAGTTGAGCGCAGACGCAACGATGTTATGCACTTTATTGAGTCGAGTGAACGTTTTACTAATTATTATAAAGATAATGCCAATCTAAAAAATTTTTGCGAAAGACTTCTTCTGCAGGATTCACAGGACAAGGGTGATGCTGATGACGGTGATGACGGCGATGTCAGAAAAAATGAAGTGACATTGATGACTCTCCACTCCTCTAAAGGCCTAGAGTTCAATACAATTTATCTGATGGGTGTTGAAGAAGAAATGCTTCCTCACAAAAAAACGATTTCTCAGGGTGAAGATATTTCTGAAGAAAGAAGACTTTGTTATGTCGGTATAACAAGGGCCAAGGAAAAACTGGTAATGACTTACTGTAAGCAGAGAAAACTTTTTGGAAAAGAAGCTCCAAGATTTAAATCGAGATTCTTAAATGATCTTGTGGATAAAAATTTATTTCTTGAACAGGATAGAACGACGTTTGGGCATCTCACTCAAGAAGAGGCCACAGATTATAAAAAAAGCTTTTTTTCGAACTTACTTGGGTCACTCGACGAAGATTAAAAATCCCTTCTCAATATTTCCTATATATGTCATCCGCAATCAACAAAGACGAGCTCTCTAAAAAAAACGGCATTGCGAGAAGGACTCTCTTTAGAATGCTTTCTCCGGAAGGAAATCTGACTTTAGCAAACGTCAGTAAAATTGTTCATGCTTTAAGCGCATAAAATAAAAAGGGGCCATCCTTGGCCCTTCATTTAAATGAATGTTGCCAATCCCTGGCATCAAGATCAATTTTTTACAACTTTCAATGACACTTCCCTTTTAAAAAACCAGGAAGTCGTGATTTCCACTCGAAGCTTTTTTACTTCTTCGCACTTGATACCGTGCTGCTCGAGGATGTCGCGGATTCTTATTTCGCGGTCTGAAAAAACATAGAAAGCATCTTTTGCTTTCAAGTCTATGATTCTTTCATCATCCATCTCTTCACGCGTACTCTCACGCATAGAAGTTGGATTTGATCCCCACACAGCATTTGTCTTGCAATTTTTTGGAGTAATCTTTAGAGACCCACATCCTGTAGCAGACAAAAGAATACAAGCGGCCATCATTAACTTTTTTATTTCAACTCTCCATTTGTTAAGAGAGTGAGCTTGTAAGTTACAGGACAGTAAAGTCCAAGAGTGATGATGGTATATAAAACATCTGAAAATGAATAACTTTGTTCAATGGTCACATAGGAAGGGTTATACACACCCAGCCTTCTCGTTTCGTCCTGAAGATTAAACTCCGGTTTTGTCGGACTCATTCCCCAGAAATAAAAATCTTTTGTTGCTTCAACAGTTACCTGCTTTTCACTTTTCGATTGAGCGGCCACAGTAAAGGGCTCTCTTCCGTTAGTGTTGAATTCCATAGTTGAGCAAGACGAGAGCGTCAGCACTAAAAAAATGGAAAAAACAAAATTTTTCATCTTCTCTAATTGTGTATTGTTCCGGCCCTCGAAGTCAAATTTTATTCGCCGGAAAAATTAGGGGAGCGTTTTTCTTTAAATGATTTGATCGCTTCAAAATGGTCGTTGGTTCTTTGTGAAATCCCCTGAAAGCTTGCCAGCATATCAAGAGATGTCTGCAGATCATGAAGATAAGAAACCTTCATCGCTTTTTTGGTAAGCCTTTGCGCCACTGGAGAATTGCCAGCAATCACATCAGCGATCTTTGTTGTTTCTTCTTCCATGAAAGCTTCATCGAAAAGAAAATTCATTAACCCGAAGTCGAGTGCTTCTCTTCCTTCAATTGCTTTTGCCGTCAAAAACATTTGCATAGCTTTAGAATATCCGACGATTCGCTGTAAAAAAAATGTTCCACCGTCACCGGGAACAAGTCCCATGCGTGTAAAAGTCTCAGCAAATTTTGTTTTCTGATTTCCGATTCTTAGATCGCACATCATAGAAAGATCACAACCAGCGCCAACAGCAGCACCGTTCACCATCGCGATCACGGGCACTGAAAGATTTTCCAAGCACTGAGGGATTCTCTGAATGCCGTGCTGATAGCGCGCGCGAAGCTCGTTGCTTTCTCCCGCGAACATCCCCGACTTTTCTTCCATCGCTTTTATATCACCGCCAGCACAGAAATTTTTTCCTTTTCCCGTCAGGACAACAACGCGGATATTTTTGTCAAAATCCGCATGGGTCAGGACCTCTGTGAGCGAATTAATCATATCGGTTGTGATGGCATTCATCTGGTCCGGGTTATTAAATGTAACCCATAATTGATGGGTATTTTTTACAGCAACTTCCAGGTGAGGGAACGATTTTGTGTAAAAGCTCATTGAGGAATTCTCCATTTTGACCAGATCATTAGTAATTTTTTCACGTTTTATAATGCCTATCCAGATTTATGATAAATGACTTTTGCTTAAACAACAATTGGAGGAATTATGAAATCAATACTAATAGTACTAGCTCTAGTATTATCTGCGGCAGCAGTGGCAAATGAAACAGGAATGGGACCAAATGGACCGTGGACTGTAGGACCTCTAGGATACACAGACCCATCAGTTTCAATAGCAGGTGCTGGAGTTAGTACTGCAGGATCTTCTGTAGGCTCATTTGTTGGTAACCCGACTTTAGGATCAACAGCTGGTTCATCTGCAGCTCTAAATTTGAAAGCAATCGCAGTAGTTGTAGAAAACGACGCTCAAAATTATCTTCAAACTGGAGAAATGAGCAACATTTTAGGATACGAAGTTAACAATATCTTAACTCAAAATTCAGACCTGTCAGTTGAAGAAGCAGTTTCAATCGTTCTTCAATTTGCTGAAACACATATCTAATTAAGACGATGTCTGGGCCTTAGAAGCGAGATACGCTGTTAAATTTTTTGAAGTTGAACCTTTAGAGAGTTTATCAAGTATGAAGCTCGAGGCCTGGGCCAGTTTTTCCATATCGATTCCAGTCTCTATTCCCATCGAAGAAAATAAAAATACTAAATCCTCAGTCGCAACATTTCCTGAAGCGCCTTTTGCGTAAGGACATCCGCCTAATCCACCAGCGGATGAATCGAAGCTCGTCATTCCCATTTCAAGCGAAGCTAAAATATTGGCGACGCCCATTCCACGTGTGTCGTGGAAATGCATGGCAAAGAAATCCAGAGGGAAATCTGCTTTTAAGAATTGGATTATCTCTTTCACCTGAAGAGGATTGGCGACTCCGATAGTATCACCCAGTGACACTTCATACACGCCGAGACTTTCTAGATGATTCGCAACTCTTTTTAATTCGGCCAGGCTTGTTTTTCCTTCATAAGGGCAGCCGAAAACTGTTGAAATGTAGGCGCGGGTTTTAAGCCCTTCTTTATGCGCACGTGCAACGATAGTATCGATACGCTTTAAAGACTCGTCAGTAGTTGCATTGATATTGGTTTCATTAAAAGTATTTGATGTTGCTGTTACAACAGCAATTTCAGTTACACCTGCTTTGAGAGCGTTCTCGAGACCTATTAAATTGGGTATTAATGAAATTAATTTTGTTTTACTTAATGTTGCTTCTTTTTTTAGAGATGAAAACAATTCAATCCCATCACTCATCTGAGGGATTTTTTCTACACGGACAAAGCTGTTTGCTTCAATTTCTTTCATGCCTGCGGCGGCCAGCATTTTAATGAATATGACTTTGTCTTCTAATGAGACAATCGTCTTTTCATTTTGAAGTCCGTCACGTGGACCGACTTCAACAATACGAACTTTTTTCGGCAGATGCCCTAACATAGCTTCACTAACTCCACGCCGCCTTGAACCTGATCCCCTTCCTTGAAAAGAATCTTTTCAACAACACCTTTTTTGCTGGCCTTAATTGTGTGCTCCATCTTCATTGCTTCCATAACAAGAATTGGCGTGCCTGCTTGCACCTCAGATCCTTCTTTAATGAAGATTTTTAGGATTTTTCCCGGCATCGGGCTTGTCATCTGGCCGTGGTTGGCAGCTTTGCCTCTCGTTCTTGATCTGTTAGGGGCAGAGATTGCAAACTCAACTCCATCGACAACAAAATGAGTATCGACACCAACAACTGTCACATTTGTGTTGTTGTAAGATAAGTTCATTTTATAATCGTCAATATTTGAAAGATTGACTGTGTATTCTGTGCCGTCGAGATTGAATAAAACAAAACGCGGGTTCTGCTCGATAATATCAACGTCAATCAGCTCGTCGTTTAATTGAATTTGTTTTTTCATTAGATATTCCTGAAGCCTGAAAGGCTTTCCCATACATTGTTTGCTTTTACTGCTGACTGTCCGTTTGACGATGACTGATTTTTCTTCAATAAAAAGGCCGCAACGGCCATCGCAGTCTGCTCTTTTGACGGAGTTTTCTTCTGCAGTTTATCTTCATAAGTTTTTACAAAGTGAGTGTAAGTTTCTCCATTGTGAAACTCTGGAAGTGTTAAAATGCGTTTTAAATAATCGCGGTTGGTTTTTAATCCAAGAAATAAAATATCGTTTAAAGCGAGATTTAATTTTCGGGCGGCCACTTCTCTAGACTCTCCCCAGCTGATCAATTTTGCCAGCATTGGATCGAATGAAATCGTCACCGCATTGCCATCGATATAACCGCAGTCGAGTCTGGTATCTCTCACTGTAGTCTTCCCGATTTTTTTGATTAATCCAATGCTTGGAAGAAATTCATTATCCGGGTCTTCAGCGTAAATTCTTACTTCAATCGCATGTCCTCTTTGTTTTAAATCATTTTGCGTAAATGGAAGTTTATCACCTTGAGCAACTGTGATCTGCAGTCGGACTAAGTCGAGACCTGTCACCATTTCAGTTACCGGATGCTCAACCTGGAGGCGCGTATTCATCTCTAGAAAATAAAAACTTCCGTCAGTATCTAAAATTAACTCAATTGTCCCAGCACCTTCGTAGTTGATTCCGCTGGTAATTTTAATCGCGGCTTCCGTCATCTTCTTGCGAAGCTCTGGAGTTACGGCAGGACTTGGTGACTCTTCAATAATTTTCTGGTAGCGGCGCTGAATCGAGCACTCTCTCTCAAATAAATGAAAGTGATTGCCGTGCTGATCGCTCATCACTTGAATTTCAATGTGACGAGGTGAAGTGATGTATTTTTCAAGAAGAACAGTCTCATCACCGAAAGCATTCAGTGCTTCTCTCTTTGCTCCTTCAAGTGCGGACTGGAATTCACTTTCATCGTAAACGATCCTCATCCCTTTACCGCCACCTCCGGCAGAAGCTTTGATTAAAACCGGAAGTCCGATTTTTTTTGCTTCTTTCATCAGGAAACTGATTTCCTGATTGTCACCGTGGTAGCCGGGAATTGAGGGCACACCCAATTCCTGAATTTTAGTTTTCGAAGTTTTTTTATCGCCCATCAAGTCGATGGATTCGGGTGATGGCCCGATGAAGATTAATCCAGCTTCACGAACTTTTTTCGCAAACGATGATTTTTCAGAGAGGAACCCATAACCAGGGTGTACAGCATCCGCACCACAGCTTTGCGCGATTCCAATAATTTTTTCCTGATTCAGGTAAGTATCTTTTAAGGCCCCGCTTCCAAGGTTAAATGATTCATCACCTGCACTGGCATGAGGCAAATTGATTTCTTCGTCTGTATACAACGTAACCGTTTTAATTCCCATTTCATGCGCCGTCTGGATCACTCGAAGAGCAATCTCACCACGGTTAGCGATCAGGATTTTATTTATTTTTTTTGTCATTTAATACCAACTCGCTTTTCTTTTTTCCAGAAGCGCACTCATGCCCTCTTGTCCTTCTGTGCTTGCTCTTGCTTTAGAGATCATCTCACATGTGTAGTCTCTTGCATCTTCAATTGTCTCAGACCGCACCACTCGGTTAATGAGCTCTTTAGTACGACAGGCGGCCACAGGCCCTGCCAATAAAAAATCTGCAACTACTTTTTCAATCTCAGCATCCAATTGTTCTAAAGTTGTTACCTGGTGAACCAGTCCCATGACGAACGCGCGGGACATACTTATCTTTGCACCACTAAGGAAACTTGCACGTGCGTGACTTTCTCCGATCTTGGCCACTACGAACGGAGAGATAACCGCGGGAAGAAGTCCAAGACGAACTTCAGTGAAGGCAATCATCGCTGTATCAACAGCAACAACATAATCACAGCAAGCAACAAGCCCTGCTCCACCGCCTAGTGCTGAACCGTTGATTCTTCCAATCACTGGACGGGAAAATTTATTGATCACAGTAAAGAGTTCTGCAAGTGCCTGCGAGTCTTTCACATTTTCTTCGTGAGTATAATCCTTCATGCGCTTCATCCAGTTGAGATCTGCACCGGCACAAAAAGATTTTCCTTCGCCTGTTAAAATAACTAAACGAGCATTCACATTTTTTTCCAGTTCACCAAAACATAAAACAAGATCGCGGATGAGTTCATCGTTGAAAGCATTGTGAAGTTCAGGACGATTGAGCGTCACTGTTGCTACACCTAATGCACTTATATCTAATTTATAAAACATTCTTCACCCTACATTCTAAATACGCCAAACTTACTCTCGCCAATGCCGGAGTTAAGTGAGGCTGCAATTGCTAGACCTAATAAATCGCGCGTCTGAGCAGGATCGATGACTCCATCGTCCCACAGTCTCGCACTTGAATAATATGGACTTCCTTCCACTTCATATTTATCCAAGATTGGTTTTTCAAACGCGGCCACTTCCATCGCCGTCATCTCAGGTTTTTTAGTAGCTTTTAATCCGCCTTGTTTTACCGTTGATAAAACTTTTGCCGCCTGCTCACCACCCATGACGGAGATGCGCGAGTTCGGCCACATCCATAAAAAGCGCGGAGAGTACGCTCGCCCGCACATTCCGTAATTGCCGGCACCGAACGATCCACCGATGATCACGGTGAATTTTGGAACCTGTACAGTCGAGACGGCCATAACCATCTTAGCTCCATGTTTTGCAATCCCTTCATTCTCATACTGGCGCCCGACCATAAAGCCGGTGATATTTTGTAAAAATAAAAGAGGAATTTTTCTTTGTCCGCACAGCTCGATAAAGTGCGCGCCTTTTTGTGCGCTCTCAGAAAAAAGAATTCCGTTGTTTGCAACGATGCCGATATGCTGCCCGTGAATGCGTGCGAACCCAGTCACAAGAGTTGCACCATAGCGCTCTTT
Organism: Bacteriovorax sp.; assembly: GCA_014376445.1. Classification (GTDB taxonomy): domain Bacteria; phylum Bdellovibrionota; class Bacteriovoracia; order Bacteriovoracales; family Bacteriovoracaceae; genus Bacteriovorax. Next base: position 8,516 of record JACMRM010000187.1, read on the forward strand.
AAATTCATGGAACTCACTTCCATCAACTAAACGTGCGATGATCTCCCTTACATCAAAAGGCTTTTTTGTATCTTTCGGAATAATTCCGTACAGCTCATCACTCTCATACAGCGGAGGCTTCACCGATTCAGGATTAATTAAGCCTTGAAGTTTTCCCGGTGATTTAAAATTTAAATTTTCAATTATGTTTCGTGTGATGATGAAAGCTTCTTCTTCATCCTGGGCCAGGTGATCACTCACTCCACTTATACGGGTGTGAACATCGGCACCACCAAGATCTTCAGCTGTCACGATCTCACCAGTTGCTGCCTGAACTAAAGGCGGCCCGCCTAAAAAGATTGTTCCGTTTCCTTTAACAATAATTGTTTCATCACTCATCGCTGGAACATAAGCTCCACCGGCCGTGCAGGATCCAAGGACCACTGCAATCTGAGGAATGCCTTTAGCAGACATTTGTGCCTGGTTATAAAATATGCGACCGAAGTGATCTCTGTCGGGAAACACTTCATCTTGTTTTGGAAGGAAGGCCCCTCCACTGTCGACGAGATAAATGCACGGAAGATTATTTTCTGAAGCGATCTCCTGAGCACGAAGATGTTTTTTTACAGTCATTGGAAAATATGTTCCGCCTTTTACTGTGGCATCGTTGGCGACAAATAAACATTCAACTCCATGAACGCGTCCGATTCCCGTCACCATACCTGCACCAGGAACGTCGTCTTCATAAAGTTTATAGGCCGCAAGTGATGAGAGTTCGATAAAAGGAGATCCGGAATCAAGAATTTTTTCGATACGCTCTCTCGGAAGAAATTTCTTTCTTTCGTGATGCCTCTTGACCTGATCATTTCCGCCACCCATTTTTACTGATTTTAGTTTTTCTACAAGTTCTGCGCGAAGGCCTTGATGGTATTTTTTATTTTCTTTAAAGTCAGATGAGTTAACATCAATTGAAGACTCAATAACGTCCATGAAATTCCTTATAGCTTACAGCATTAATTAATAGTTAATAGTTTAAGAAAAACGACTTTTTTCGTAAAGCTTTTCCCTATATAATTTAGCAAATAGGATTAAAAATATGATGAATTTTAGAAATAGACGCGGTTTTTCTTTGCTAGAGATCATTATTGCTATGGGGCTTGCCACAGGGCTTTTGATTTTTATTATGAAAATGCAGACAGAACAGGCCAAAAACGCAAAAACCGCAATCGTCAATAAAGAGGTCGAAACCTTCTTCAACGACTTTAGAGCAGTCGTCGACCGTGCTGGTTACTGCAATAAATCCTTCGAAAATGTCACGTTTACCGACAACTCCAGACAAACAATCGATACCATAAAAAATCCGCGCGGCGATGTTCGTTACGCCGTCGGAGAAACTTATGGATCAAACACTGTTAAGCTCAACGCCATAACGTTAAGAGATTTTAAACCTGACGACAAAGATGGTTTTGAAGGAATTGCAACGCTGGAAGTTTCACTTGAGCGCATCGGAAAAATTTACGGTGGAAAAAATGTTACAAAAACAATGGAAGTCAGTGTGAGTCGCGATAAAGTTCACAAAATTATTTCTTGTGGGCCCTTGAGTTCTTCGGGTGGGGGAATTAATATTGTGATTGCTCCGGGGGCCGGCACATCTGCTGCCACAACGACGACTCCACCTTCAACGACTACACAATCCACAACACCCACGAGCACAACAACATCGGTAACATCAACAGGCCTAACTAAAGGGCCTGCATCACAAGAAGTTCTGATGAAGGAGTTGCAGGAGGATCCGCAAATGAAAGAAATGCAGGATGAGTTCAAACAAATGCAAAAGCAAAATCAGAAAATTGATGATGTGATTGATGATAATTAAAAAACATTGGCTAGATTCCATGCAAAAAAACTGCTTGCACTTCCGTTAAATTTACCGTAAAATTAACGGCAGAGGTGGCATGTGATATTTAAGCGAGAATTGAAAGCTCCAGACAAGACATTTTTTTTATTCGGTCCAAGAGGTACTGGTAAATCAACATGGTTAGAGGAAAACTATCCAGAAGCTCTATATGTAGACTTATTACAAAATAAAACCTATCTGGAATTACTTAGAAATCCTGAAATACTTACTCAAATGATTGAGGGAATCAACCCAGAGTGGGTAATTATTGATGAGATTCAACGTTTGCCTATTTTACTAAATGAAGTACATGCTCTCATTTTTAAATATAAAGATAAAATTAAATTTGCATTGACTGGGTCAAGTGCAAGGAAATTGAAAAGACATGAAGCCAATATGTTGGCCGGAAGGGCCGTAACTCGTCATTTCTATCCTCTGACTTCCTATGAATTGGAGAAGGATTTTAATATTGAAAAAGTTCTAAAATATGGGACTCTTCCAATTTCTGTTAATAATGAAAAGATAGAAGACAAAATTGATTTCCTTGAATCTTATATAGAGACTTATTTGCGTGAAGAAATTCAACAAGAAGCTCTGGTTCGAAATTTGCTTTCATTCAATCGATTTTTGTCTGTTTCCGCAATTATGAATGCCCAACAATTAAATCTTTCAAACCTTGCGAGAGAGACAGGAATAAGCCGTTCAACAGTTCAAGGTTATTTTAGTATTTTAGAAGATACACTCATTGGGGACCTGCTACCTGCTTTTCAATTGAGAGCTAAAGTTAAAGAAGTAGCTGCAGCTAAGTTTTATTTTTTTGATCCTGGTGTTGTTAGAGCACTTTCAGGACAACTTCGTTCACCTATGAGCAGCGAGGAGAAAGGATTTCTTTTTGAAACCTTTATTTATGGAGAATTGAAAGCTGCAAATCATTATCTAAGTCTTGGTAGAGAGTTTTATTACTGGAGAACACCAAGCGGAAATGAAGTAGATTTTATTTGCAAAAAAGGTAATGACATTATAGGTATTGAGGTCAAATCCACAACTACATGGAAAGATAGCTATGGCCAAGGATTGTCAACTTTGCTCGAAGAAAAAAAAATATCAAATGGTATCGGAGTGTACTTAGGTGATAAAAAATTAAAAATGAATAATATAACTATTTATCCATTAGCAGATTTCTTGGTCGAACTACATAATTCAAAAATTCTATAATTAACACGGAGAGCAGTTATGCCCATTAAGAGCACGCTTTATTCCTGAAGTGTTCACAACAAAATTCCATAAAATTATTATTATTTGTATTCTTCGATCATTTGAATTTTAAATCGGTTCCAGCATAGAATGCTCATTTTCTATCTCATTCAGAAAATCTGGTTCAATTACATTATCAAAAAAAGGTACAGCTTTTTTAGCTTTCTTTTCTGCAACCTTCATTGACTTAATCGGATTCATTATTTTATCTTATTCAGTCGCATCGACACGACATGACTGAAAAAGGAAAATATAAATAGAAAAAAAATTTTGCTCATTTTACTGCTGGTATTGAATGTAATTGTGAGAGGAGATATGCCTTCAGTTTTATCGACAGAAAATTCTCGAGTGCCTGCAAAAGAAGCTTGAGTGAAAGAAAAAATGAAGCCCAAAACAATTGCTTGAATCTGAAACATTCTTTAACCCTTGATTGCAAAAATCCATAAAATAAGTATTATTTGCATTCTTCGGTTATTTAAATTTAATTCATTACAGAATAATAAATTAAATATCTTGATGTTTGTAAGCAATCAAAATTGCTGCATTATTGTGCAATTTGAGAAGATCGAACATGACTTGAAAGACTTTTTACAAATTTATAATTTCTCTAATTTGTATTGACGATCAATCTGATAGTTTCGGTAGTCTCTGAAGAGCGGACTATCGTAAACAATTTTTGCAAGCTCACGGTTTTTATCATTCAGAAGCGGAACAAACATACTTCTACCTTCGTGATTGAAAGTTTTCACTGGAATAGAATAAATTTTATCCTGATAACGAACTTTGATTATGAATGAATCACTCGCAACGATTCCCAAGTTCGACAAAGATTCTTTTTGAAGAGTCGCAAGCTTCTCAGAGCTCACTACACCTTGTTCAAGATCGGCCTTATCAGATCCCGGTGCTCTCTCACCTGTCCCATCTGCCTTTGCACCAGCGGCACCTGCGACTGTAGTTTTCGTCAATTTCGCATTACTTCCGCTTCCTGAACTTCCAGCACCCGACTGATCTCCATTTGCAGGAGCAAGACGACCATCGTTTGCAGAAACAGGATTACCCGAGTTGGCCCGCACATCGCGGTCACTCAACTGACCTTGCCAGTTGCGAAGACGCGATTCCCAATTGCTTAAACTTTCTCTGTATGAATCGAGACGATCTTTCTCGCCCTGATTTAGTTTTTTTGTCGTATCTCTTTCTGAACCCTTCGGTTTAATGGCCATTTCATTATTATCAGCAATGGCGGCCAGCTTTTCATCGCTTGTCCCCTTCACTTTATTGATTGCATCTGCAAGTTCACTGCGAAGCTTTTTCATTTCATCTATACGACTATCCTCATCTGCAACAGCAACTTTCTTTATTTTTGTCGTTGCGACAACTGGAGTGTCGCTTGAAGATTTTGCAAATTGTGGAATAAATGTTTTTCTAAATTGTTCTGCATCTCTGTTTGGTGCTGTACCAGAAAATTCTCTTTCATCTTTTGAAGCTGCCTCTTCACGAGCTTCAGGGGCACTTTTTATTGCTTCTCTTGACTGACTTAATGAGGCTGTTTGAACTGTTGGTTCTAATTTTTTTTCTACAAACTCTGCTTTTTTCTCTTCGATGGTAAGAGGAGTAATTTTTTTACCTTCTGCGAGAAGA
>JACMRM010000188.1 GCA_014376445.1 Bacteriovorax sp.
CAAAGAAGAGATAGGAAGAAGTTTTGCGACTCCTGGAGACAAGCGGCAGCAAAAAAAGTACAATAGAAATACTTGCAAAAACGTGATAAAATCCTGGTACAATAATACCAGGATTTTATTCGGTCACAAAAATTTAAGCTCTCCAAGTTTTCCTTGACGGCACATTTGAATCGCTTCCAGATTGGCCTCTTCAAAATGCAGACGGTAGGCGATCATCATTTTAATGCCTTCTTTTTTTGCGATCTGATCCATGTAGAGGCAGTCTTCTTTAGTAACGGCCATGGGTTTTTCACATAGAACATTGATTTTATATTTGGCTGCCAGATCAACAATCTTTTTATGCTGATCATTGGGAGTGGCTATGTAAAGCACATCAATTTCCTGATTCTTAAAACACTCTTCCATCTGATCAAACAAATATGTGTTTTTTAATTTGTATCTTCTGGCCAAAACTTTTAATTTTTCTGCATCTTCAGAAATAAGTGTTGTAAGCTCCGAATTCATCGAAGCATTTTTAAAGGCCGGGAGCACTGCCATTTGAGCGATATTCCCGAGTCCAACAACACCGTAACGAATTTTTTTTTGCTTTGTTTTCTTTTCCATGAAAACTCCTTTTTAAATATAAATAAAGAAAGAACCTTACTTCTAAAAAATTGAAAAGAGATCCATTTATAGTTTCAATTTTTTAAAAAATCATTCACAGGTACTTAAAGCAAACTTTTTTGAGAATAGAAAATTTCCGTATTCTTCTCCGCTGGCCTCAATCACTGCAAAGCTAAAACTAGTCGGGTAAACCGATGTAACAGAAGCATACTCTGTACATTCACCTGAGGATTGACTTGTCATCAGAGCGTGTCTTATGCAGACATTTTGAATGAATGTGCGGCTGATTGAAACAGGTTTTGTTTCATAATTTACGCAAGTGTAATCTCTGTAAGATCCACTTTCCGACTGTCTTATGACTTCGCGGTACTCAAGACAAGTCTTCACCGGTTTGATACTTTTGAATTCATCATCAGTCGTACAGACATTGAAAAGGCCACTAGATCCGAATGTTCCGGCAAAAGTCGGCTGTTGAATTATTACATCTAGGCTCGATCTAATGTCTCTCCAGCTGTTCTTACCAGTGATAGCAAATGAGTTTCCTGATAAAAGCGTCATTATAAAAATTAGGAGTGCAATTTTACTTTTCATTTTTCCTCAAAGCTAAAAGTTTTACCAACACATAATATAAGAGCAAAGCGAATGCCATGTTTAAGTGATAGAAAATCGGTTTAGTCATGGGGCAATTAACTTTCATAGGGAATTTTGCCGTGGAGATTTCAATCTAAGGTTTTAAAATTATTCACAGAAATAATACTTGTTCATGGCATTTTCTTTGCTCTACATATACAATGGGGGGCAATTTCATGAAAACAAAAAAGAAAATTCCAGAATTTATTCAGCCGCAAATTCCCATTGATGTAATAAATCCGCCTACGGGTAAGACATGGCTTCACGAAATCAAGTTTGACGGAATGAGACTACAAATTCATGTCGAGGGAAAATACGTCAGGCTCTTTGATATGAAGGGTGAAGAAAGAGGAGTAGAGTTTCCTACGCTGATTGAGAATATCCTAGAGATGAAAGTGAAAAACGCCATCTACGATGTTGAAGCCGTAATCCTCGACCGTCAGGGTAAGACTCAGTTTTCTCACTTACAGAAAGCGCTACGTTTTAAAGACGATACTCAGATAAAAGTATTCTTTTTTGATCTTTTATTTTTAGACAATACTGATCTTCGTCAACTTCCCTTGACTGAACGCAAAGAAATTTTAAAAGAACTTATTCCTGATATTCATCCGCGGTTAAGATTCAGCGGGCATGTGAGAAAAGACCCTGAAAAATTTTTTAATATAAACTGCCAGCAGCAGCTGGAGGGAATCGTCTCCAAGATGAGCTCAGCGCCTTATATGTCAGGCAAAAATAAAAACTGGTGTCAAACCAAGTGCTCTAAGAAAGAAGAGTTTGTAATTGCCGGCTACAACAAAGATACAAGTGAGCTCATCCTTGGAAAATTTGAACGGGAGAAATTTCTTTTTGTGGGTAGAGTGAACGCAGATGAAAAATTTGTGACAATTAAAAATAAGCTGGCAAAAATAGAACAGGAAACATCAGTTTTTGAAAAATTTCCGAAAAGTAAAAACATTAATTGGGTTAAACCGGAGTTCAAAGCTGAAGTAAATTTTTCTAACTGGACAGATGAAAAACTGCTTCGAAATCCGGTTCTGCTGGAACTAGTAACCTAAAATATCAACGTAAGTCAGACCTTTGTTGATCGCAGACGAAGATTTTGCTCTTTGTCCTTTGATTTCAATTTTGCTTTTCGTGAAAAGATCCTTAAGTGCTCCACGAGAAATAATTTTAAGTGATGCGTTCTCATCCTGTTCGTGAAGAGCCTTTAATAGAACGTTATCCATTCTTGTTTCACGGTAGTTAAGATTTAAAACAATACGAAATGATTTTGGCGGTCTTGGAGGAGGAGGAAATGATGCTTGCGCCTCTACCGGCTCTATAGTTGTTGTCTCTGTCATAAAAGTCTCCGATTCTGTAATTTTGGGCACTATGCCATTCAGTCCTTCACTTTGTCGACCACTTCTTCGCGTGTTATACTTATTTTTATGGACAGCACCCTAAGTCTTACAAAATACTGGCTCGAAAACATCGTGATTGGACTCGACCTCTGCCCATTTGCCAGAATTCCTTTCGAATCCGGCCTGATTCGGGTAGTGGAATGCAAAAAAAGCGATGAAGATGACCAGATGATATTTTTTCTGGAAGAGCTGGAGTTTTTAAACCAGGCCATGCCCTCAGATGTCTCGACAACGGTGATCGTTTATCCGAATGCGAGTAATGATTTTTCTCTCTTTAACGATTTTATCGGTGAACTGGAATTCATGCTTGAAGAAGCGGCACTGGAAAATATTTTTCAGCTGGTTGCTTTTCATCCCGAATTTGTTTTTGAAAATACAGATTCTAATGAAATAGGTAATCTGGTGAACAGATCACCTTTTCCTACTCTGCATATTTTAAGATCAGAAGAAGTTGCCAGAGCAATGAAAAATCCTGCAGACGGTGAAGTCATTTCGTTCAACAATAATAAGAAATTAAATGAACTTTCAAGCGAAGCTATTGATCAGCTTTTTTATTATCTAAAAAAATAAAAAATTAAAATTTTGGTTTTTCTTTTTTGGACTTCGGCCATAGTCTTGTTCTGCGTCTCTGATGGAAGACAACAATAGAGGCAAGATGAGACGATTTAAAATTCAAAAGTCGGATATTGTTACCTGACGAACCATACATGGGCGATGAGGTTATCTTTGAAACTATAGATGGCCACAACGTGACTTGGCGTAGAACCGGCACCGGCCGTTACCCATTCTTCATCCAGGACAGAATCATTGAGGACGACTCGGCTTTTTAGTTCGCAATGAAGCTCAGGAGCATCTTCAAAACGAGTTTTGTACATACTTCTGAATGCCTGAATGCCATCGCAAGTTTTTTCATTTTGAGCGAGTTTAAAGACTTGAACACTTGGGTGATAAAAATTGCAAAACGCTTCGAGATCACGTTTATTATAAGCATCCAGCTGGCCTTGTGCGAGTGCTATCATTTTTTCTTTCTGCATTTTATTTCCTACTTTGCTTACTATTTTAATTCAGTCACGATCCAGCTTTTATCCAACTCAACACCTGTCACTGTTTGCCTTTTGCCAGAGCTCCATCTCACTTCAACTGATTTAATTGTTTTGGCCTCGCCTAAACCAAAGTGCAGATTGGGATCATTCTCTTGACTTAGGGTACCAGTTACTCCTTCGTATTGTCTCATGGTCAAACCTTTATCACTTACGATACGTACCTGAGTTCCAACAGGATTCATGCCGGAGGTTGTTCCGATGAGTTTTATTTTTACAAAATGATTTTTGGGATTTTTGTAAATATTTTTAAAAATTTTCAGGCGTGGATTTTGATCAACACCTTCACGGCCGGAAACAATTAAGTCCATTTTTCCATCGTTGTTAAAATCTGCCCAGGCAGCACCATAACTATCAAAAACTCTGGTCGGTTCATTGGCACTTACATCTGCAAATTTGAAATTGCCTTTATTTTTGAATAAAAAAGAATGGGAGTATTTTAAATTATAAACCTGTGCAACGTAAGTGTCGATGAGTCCATCATTGTCAAAATCAGCAGCTGTCACTTGGGACCACAATTCATCACCTTTATAAACACTCCAGTCACCTCTGACCATCATGGGTATTTCAGAAAGTTTTCTTACATCGTTAAATCTATAATCAGGAGGCCCAAGGTTTTGATAAATTTTTGAATCATCACAAACATATCCGCGGATATCGTAAGCACCGTTGCCATTTTTGCCGACAAATTTATGAACTAGGTGTGCGGCCCACAAGTCGAAGTTTCCATCATTATTGAAATCGGCCCAGACAGAGCCGATAGTGTGGCCGTACTGAGGGCCATAAGACAGTTTATTAACCGGGTCTACATAAGTTGTCGTATTATATTCACCTTGCACATTGTATTCAGATGCCACTTCACGAAAGACACCATTATTATTTTTAAAAAGAAAGTTTTGTCTCAATCTGTAGTTTGAAAAATATGCGTCTGGGAAAGAGTCATTATCAAAATCGGCCCATTCTATTCCACGCGTGTAGGCAGGGTATTTTTCAAGAGAGAAGCGCGGGTCTTCTTTAAAAGAAGTGCCATTTACATTGAGAAAGAATTTCCCCGGAAGAAATTTAAAAGTTGTTCCATCAGAAATTTCGCTTGAACCAACAATGATGTCGGCATACCCGTCGCGGTTGACGTCGGCAAAAGACAAAGAAAAGGCGTGGTCATCGAGAGAAAAACCGAACTGCTTAGAAACTTCAGTGAACATTTTATTTTTCTGTAGAAAAATTTGTCCTTTAGTCGTTACAATATCTGTTTCACCGTCGTTGTTAATATCGACAAAAATAGCATCACCCGCCATTTTATCAAGGCCAACACGAGTCGTGACATCGACAAATTGAATCGGGCCGTTTGTTACATTTTGAAATAAACGATCGTTGATAATGAAGTCGGGAAATTGGTCATTATTAAAATCACCGATAACAATAGATCCACCTGAGATAACAGGGACGCCGCTTGATTCAGTAATGTCTTCAAAATATGTTCCACGTGATCCCATCGAAGAAATTTTTCTCAAAGGATCGTGTTTTGTTGAACATGCACTCAAAATAAGAAAAAATGAAAAAATGATTTTTTGATTCATGGAGACTCTCGGTTTAAAGATAAAAAATATTATCATGACTTTTCCTTATTAGAAGCATTTACAAGTGAGTTTTGCTGGATGTTATGAAAAGTTAGCTTGAAGAAGAGAATAATTCAGGGAATAATTTTTCGTATGAAATGGTTTTTCCTTTTAATGCTTCTCGCAACAGCTGCTTACGCTGAAACACCGGTGACGGATTATAAAGATCCGGTATTGAATTTTTATTCAACTAGAGATGCATATGGAGAGTTTTCTAATTTTGCTCTTTATCCAATTGTTGTTGAAGGTATGAACTGGCCTTCGAGTGAGCATTATTATCAGGCCCACAAATACACTGACCCTGAATTAATGGAAAAAGTTCGTGCAGCAAAAACTCCTTACGATGCGGCCGTGATAGGGCGAGATCCAAATATTCCAAAACGTCCTGACTGGGATGAGTATAAAGATATTGCGATGGAAACTGCGGTTCGTGCGAAGTTTGATCAGTATGATTATTTAAAGCGTCTTTTAAAATCGACAAACGTTGCTGTCCTTCATGAGCATACGAAAAATGATATTTACTGGGGTGATGGGGGAGATGGTACTGGCAAGGACAAGCTTGGACAGCTTCTTATGAAACTTCGTTCTGAATACTGAATGATCGAACTTTACTCGTATCTTAGAGCATCTATCGGATGCAGCTGAGAGGCCTTGTGTGCAGGATAAATCCCGAATATAATCCCGATCAAGACTGAAAACCCGAAGGCCAGAGCGATCGACTGCCATGAGACAGTTGCGTTCCATCCAATGATCATTGAAAAAGTAAAAGTAATCGTCCAACCCAAAACAATTCCCATAAATCCACCGAGAAAACTGACGAGAACTGATTCAGTTAAAAACTGCATTAGAATATCATTTCGTTTTGCACCGACTGCTTTTCTTAAACCAATTTCTTTTGTTCTCTCAGTAACAGATACGAGCATGATGTTCATGATCCCGATTCCACCGACAACAAGAGAGATCGCAGCGATCGTTGCAAGCAGCGTGGAAATTGTTTTAGAACTCTGGCTGATCGCATTTTGAAGTTCGGCCATGTTGAAAATTTGAAATGCATCATCGGCCAGTGAAACCGGAATGCGATAGCGCTTTAACATCGCTTCTTTCACGCTGTCCTGGACACCATCGATATCGTTTTTATTTCGAACTTGAATATCAATCGAGTCGACATAGTTTTTTCCAAATAGACGATACATTCCGGTCTGGGTTGGAATGAGAATTCTATCATCCTGATCCTGAGGCCCTGAAGCACCTTTTTCAGGAAGAAGACCGATGACTAAAAAGTTAATGCGATTAATTTTTATCATTGTACCGATCGGATTTTTTTCTCCATACAATTCGCGTGCGACAGTGCGGCCAATGACAGCGACAAGCGCGCGCTGCTGTCCTTCATCATCGGAAAAAAATCTTCCGTAGTCGGGAACAGAGGTTCTCATGCGTGCGTAGCTCGGCATAACTCCGGCCACTGAGGTATTCCAATTTTTATTCAGGTAAGTAACCTGGCCTCTTCCAGTAACATTGGGAGAAACATCCTGGATTCCAGGAATTTGTTCTTTAATAGATTTAGCATCGTCGATAGTAATTCTGATTCTCGTTCCAGATTCCTGAACGACCCCACCGACTCGAACACTTCCTGCACGAAGAACAAGCAGGTTTGAGCCCATTGAAGAAAGCTGATCTTCAATTGATTTCTGGGCACCGGATCCAAGAGCAAGCATGGCCACCACAGCAGCAACACCGATTAAAATTCCGAGCATCGATAAAATAGAGCGCACTTTATTGGCGGCAAGAGTTCTGTAACCCTGGCTGAAGTGTTCAATAATTTCTTTGAATGAAAATTTTCCACCGTAAGTTTTCAATTCAACATTCGCGAGGTCAGTGCGAAGAGGGACAAACCGTTCATCTGACTGGATTTCTCCGTCGCGCATTCTGATAAGTCTGTTGGCCTCTTTACCGATATCTTCTTCGTGGGTCACGATAATGACAGTGATTCCCTGCTGGTTTAATTTTTTTAAAATATCCAAAATTTCTTTTTCACTTTTTGAATCAAGGTTCCCCGTCGGTTCATCGGCAAAAATAATTCGGGGAGAATTGATCAGCGATCTTGCAATCGCAATCCTTTGCATCTGACCGCCGGAAACTTCGTTGGTCTTGTGATATAGCCTGTCGCCGAGGTTGACCTGCTCTAGAAGGCTTTTTGCTTTTTTAAAATTAAATTTACCTTCTGAATAAATCAAGGGGAGGGCAACATTCTGCCAGGCCGCAAGTCTTGGAAGTAAATTAAACTGCTGGAAAATAAATCCGATTTCGCCGCGACGGATGATGGCAAGCTCGTCTTCAGTCATCGATGCAACTTCAATATTATTTAATTGGTAAGAGCCGGTTGTCGGAATGTCGAGCAGTCCCAGAATATTCATCAATGTAGATTTACCGGATCCAGACGGCCCCATAATCGCTACAAAATCACCGCGCTCAATTGTCAAATTGATATCCTTCAGGACCTCGACTCTTTCGGCACCCATCTGGAAGGTCTTTGTAATATTTTTTAGCTGGATCATATTTTTATCTTCTTTAAATTATCTGGGCCCGCCCATTCCGCCGCCTTTTTTTCCACCTTTTGGAAATTTAGGTGCGAATGGATTGCTTGAAGCTGCACTTCCGTCGCCGATCGAATAGTCCTGGATGAGGATAATATCTCCTTCTTCCAGCCCTTCTAAAAGTTCAGTCTGCTTTCCGTCAGAGAGTCCTGTTGAAATTGTCGTTTCAACCGGAGGATGATCAGGTTCACCTTTTTTTAAGACGATCGATTTTCCATCGACAACTTTAAGCGCTTCACTCGGAACAAGCAGGATGCCGACTTTAGATTGTACAGAAAAAGTCACATTCGCCGTCATACCACTTCTCATGAAGTCAGGAATTTTATCGGGTTCAACTTCAATTGCATATGTTGTAACGTTATTGGTTGTCGTTGAATCAAAAGCAAGTTTATCAACGTGGGCAGTGATCGGAAATTTCGGGTAAGCATCAAGAATAATCGATGCGCTATTTTTTAATTTAATTTGTGCAATATCTGTTTCATCAACCAGTGCTTGAACTGTCAGTGAATCTGACATTGTAAAGATCGCATCTGTGTTGGTGAATGTTTGCCCCGGCTCAACACTCTTTAAAATAATTGTTCCAGAAATAGGAGCAAGGACTGGCGTCGCTAAATAAAGCTCTGACCATTTCTTATATTCGTCTGCACCTTTAGCGCGGGCAGCATCGAGCATTGCCGCTCTTTCCGTTGAGCTCATCCATGCCAGGATTTGTCCTTTTCTCACGACTGATCCTTCTTTAATAAGAACCTGCTCAATTCTCCCTGCTACCGGTGCCTTGATTTCTAAACGGTTTTTTGGCTTAACAGTTCCAGTTGCAAGAATTTTAATCGCAATATCACCTTTAATAACTTTGTATTCGCTGTAGCTTACTTTTGGCTTCTGATTTTTTTTATAAATCTTGAAACCAGCGAAGCTTACTACCAAGACGACAGCAGCAATAATAAAATATTTTTTGTTCATGGAATAACTCCGGTTCCCTGTACCTGCTCCCAGGATGCTTCAGCAATAAGGCGGTCTCTGATTGTTTGTGTGTAATTTTTTTGTCTTGTGATCAAATCGTTTTCAATAATGTCCCAGTCATCGAATGTCGCAAGACCATTATTGTATTTACTACGCGAAATATCAGCGCGTACTTTCGAGGCATCTAAAAATGCCGTGCTGACTCTGACATTTTGGACAGCTTCATTGAAGCTTGCATAGTTATCAGTTAAAACTCTTTTTAATTCCAGATTCTGATTTTCCTGTCTTTTTTCAGCGGCCTTCACTAAAAGGTTTGCGCTGCTTGAAGCGTAATAATCTTTTCCACCATCAAAGAATGACCATGTGAGTGAAGTTCCCACGCGCCAGCTTTTCTGGTCATCTGGAAAAAAATCCTGTCCTGTTTTTCCAAGTGAGCCTGTCACATCCCACGAAGGGTAAAATCCTGACTGACGGGTTTCCAGCGTGGCACTTGCATTTGAAAGTGTGGCAGAAAATCTTTTCGCTGTCGGTGTATTGCTGATTATGCCGTTATAATCTGGAGACGCACCATTTGGATCGTTAACCACCGGACCATCAACCATATCAATCTGTGCATCTTCCGGAAGATTTAAAATCCTTCTTAAATAGGTAAGACTGATCTCCATTGCATTCTGTGCACGGAATAAATCAAGCTTTGCCTGTTCAAGGTATGCTTTTGACAAAAGAGCAGAACCTTTATTTTCTCTTCCGTTTTCAAAACGAAGTTCAACCATGCGAAGGTTGTCTTCTCTTCTTTTTAAAATATCTTTTGAAAGTACGAGTGAATCTTTCGCATAATTGTAATTGGCCGTTGCTGTTTTTAAGTCATAGCTAATCTGCGCTTTCGTTTCCTGGAGATTTGCTTCACTTGTTTTGATATTTCCGTCGGCAATTTTTAAACTGGCGTAATCCGAAAATCCTTTAAAAAGATTCTGGCTTAAATTCAGTGCACCTGTATAGCCGTCATTAGTAAGTGATGTACCTGTAGCTAATGTCTGGCCGTTGGTTTTTTCATAAGAAAGACTCGCAGAGAGTTTTGGAAAAAAAACAGAGCGCGTACTTTTTTTATCATACAGCGAAGACTTATAAGCTTCGTATGATGCCTGCACTTCTAAATTGTTTTTTATAGCTAGATCAATTGCCTGATTAAAAGTTATTTTTTCAACAGCAAAAACACTGCATGATAATGTGAGAGCAAAAATGATTAAGGGTAATTTTTTATTCATAACTTATTCCACAATCCTTTCATGTTTCATCGCTATATTACAAGTTAAGTTTAAAAACATTTAGTGATCGGAGACGACTGCTGTCGGTTTGACTTTGAGTTTCAGGAACCACCATGGAATATATGCGAAAGCGAAGATGAAAAGAATGATCCACATTAACTGGTTAAAGCTCATCATAAAAACTTGAGCATCAAGTCGATGTTTAATTGACATTAAAGCAGCTTTGTCAGCTCTTAGCATACCAACACCTATTGGCAGCTTCTTGGAGATTCCTGCCTGGCCTGAATAATATGCACTTTGAGTTTGCGAATTTAAAAGTGAAACTTTTGAAGCAAGGTCAACATAGTTTTGTTGTCCTCTCATTGTTAGGAGAGTACCAACTAGAGCGATACCGATACTTCCTCCAATTTGTCTGGACAGGTTGAGTAGTCCCGAAACCTGACCCATCGTCGCTCCAGTGAACTGGCTCAGGATCCCTGAGTTGATTGGAACGAATAAGAAAGCGAGAGAGAAACCACGCACGTAAAGCGCGATTAAAATATCACTTTGGCTCGACATAGGTGAGAGATCAATCAGAGCAAGCATACAAACGATCAGACCAGTGATTCCGACAAAGATTAGTTTTTTAACACTCACTCCTGAAACCATCATTTTTCCCACGATCGGCATCAGCGCCATCGTTACGAGAGATCCAGGAATAAACAATGTCCCGGTTTGAGTTGCAGTATATCTAAAGGCTGTACTTACGAAAACCGGTAGAACGAAAAGAACTCCATAAAGATAAAATCCGAGAAGTGCCATGAGTGCAATACCGTTTAGCACAATCTGTTCTTTAAAAAGACGAACGTTGATGATGGGATTTTTAACTTTTAGTTCCCACCATGCAAATGTTGGAAGACAAGTCGCGGCCATCACTACACATGTTGTAATAATTTTTGAAGCAAACCAGTCATCTGCCTCGCCACGCTCAAGAGCGTATTGAAGACATCCAATGCCGGCCACGAGTAAAAATAATCCCAGCCCGTCGAAGCCTGAAGCCTGCGCTTTTTCTCCAACTTCCTTTTTACGATCGAAGATAACTGTCATACCAACAAATAGCGCAATCAAGCCCAATGGGAGGTTGATATTGAAAATCATTCTCCATCCAAAATTATCTGTCAGATATCCACCCAGCACCGGACCTAATGCGGGACCAACCATGACTGACATTCCGAAGATTGCACCGGCCGTACCAGCTTTTTCTTTCGGGAACTGTTCGTAAATAAGTGTTTGTGATGTTGGAAGAAGTGCTCCACCAGCTAGACCCTGAAGAATTCTGAAAATAATCAAAAACTCTAAGTTAGGTGCAAGACCACACATAATAGATGTTAGTGTAAAAATACCAATACAAGTCAGGTAGTATTGACGACGACCAAATCTTTCACCTAGCCATGCTGAGAGCGGAAGAACAACGGCGTTCGCAATTGCATACCCGGTAATAACCATCGAAATATCTTCGAGAGTCGCACCAAGGTTACCCATCATTGTAGGAAGGGCAACGTTAACGATGGACGTATCGATAATCTCTAATAGAGATGCAAGAACCGCGACGAAAATAATTAGTCGGGCCTTGGGGTTAAATTCTTGTTCCATACAAAAAACCTATTTCTTATGAACTTTAATATATGCAGAGAGACCATTACGAAGCATTTCGATGTCTTTATCAGTTACGTTTTCAAATTTAATTTTTACTGGAACTCTCTGAACAACTTTTGTGAAGTTACCTGTAGCATTGTCAGGTGGAAGTAGTGTGAACGTTGCACCTGTTGCAGAGCTGATGCTTTCAACTTTTCCAACAAATTTTTTGCTTGAGATCGCATCAACTTCAATTTCGACTTTTGCATCTATTTTGATATCTTCAACTTCAGTTTCTTTAAAGTTTGCAATGACCCATCTTTCTCCCGAATCAACAAACCCAATAAGTGGAACACCTGGAGTTGCAAGTTGTCCGACTTCACCTGATTTTTTTGCAATGAAACCGTCAGCAGGAGCTACTATTTTTGCGTATGAAAGGTTTAACTCTGCCTGGTTTACTTGAGAAGCGATAGCATCGTATTTTGCTTTTACATCATTATAGGCAGCTGAAGCGCTATCAAGTTGTTGTTGTGAAACAACACCTTTTGCAAGAAGGTCTAATTGTCTGCGGTAGTTTTTTTCAGCATCTCTTCTGCGTGCTTCGATGGAACCCAGATCACCCTTAACTTGGTTAACGTTATTGTTGTAGTCGCGTGGATCGATGGAAATAAGCACATCTCCTTTTGCAACTTTTTGCCCTTCCACAACTTTCACTTCATTAATGAAGCCTGTCACTTTCGGCGAAAGCATTAAGCTGTGTCCAAAAATCTGTGCGTTGTCTGTTGTAACGTAGGCAAAGTGTTCGTACGTCAGGTATCCGGCGAGAATAACTCCGATAGTCACTACACCAGCTATAACTTTATTTTTTGTGTTGTCTAGTTTCATAACGTTCGTCCTTTTTAATTAGAAAGTATAAATTTTTTGTCCAATTGATATTTGTAAATTAATTAGCGCTTCGATTGCCCCAAGTTGAGCATTAACTGTTCCTGCCTGAGATTTATACAGATCAGCTTCAGCATCAAGAAGTTCTGTGTTTGTTCTTGCGCCAACACGCTGTCCTTCTCGGGCAAGTCTCATACTTTCTGTTGATCTGGCAATGTCAGCATTGCGGGCCTTATATAAAGAAGCGTAGTAGTTGTATTTTCTTTTCCAGATTGCCAGTTCCTTCTGCGCTTTTAGTTCTGTAATACGATAAGTTTTTTCGGCCTGGACAGTTTGCTCTGTCGATTGCTTTGATTTCGCAAATGAGACACCGGCATCAAAAATGTTCCATGTTAATTGAAGACCTATTTGGTAAGCTGTACGGTATTTATCTCTGTCTGTTAAAGAATCATTCAGGTTGTTATAGTATTGCCAGGCCCCGAAAGCTGAAAGACGGGGAACCCAAAAAGCACCATCTGCTTTATCTGAATATCCAATTGCATTCACACGTTGTTTAAGCGCCACGATATCAAGACGGTCATGAATATCATTTTTTTCAAAATTCCTTACGATCGATTCATCAAGAACTGGCAGCGTTCCAGTCACTTCCACAACATTGCCGGTCCCGGTATCTTTTCCTAATAACTCTAAAAGATTTTGTTGAGAGATGTTAATGTTATCTTCAGCGTTTAAAAGATCTGTCTGCGCATTTGAAACCTGCACCTCAACTCTCATAACATCATAGTTTGTAGAAATACCGCTCGCCTTAAAAAGTTTTACATCTTTTAAATGATCCTGAAGAACTTTTAAGTTTTGTGCAGCAACCTCTTTCAGGATAACGCTGGCAAGTGTTTTATAGTAAGCAAGAGTTACATCCATTTCTGTTTTAAATTCATTCCACTTTTGTTCATTTTCAGCAGCACTATATCTTTCTCTTCCTGCTGAATAACGATTCATGCTAGAAAAACCTTCAAATAGAGGATAAGAAGTTCTAAGTTCAAACTGGCCGTTGGGAATAATTTGCGGAACAACTGATTCACCGGCACCAAGGTTAACATTGAAGAGAGCATAATTTTTTTTAAAAAGATAAGTAGCATTGGCCGCCACAGTCGGCATGTAACCGGATGCACTTTCAATTTTTTTCCATCTTGCTTCTTCAGTTGCACTCTTTGATCTCTCTATATTTGGAGAAGTAGAAAGAGCTTCATCAACTGCATCATGTAATGTT
This sequence comes from Bacteriovorax sp., assembly GCA_014376445.1. Classification (GTDB taxonomy): domain Bacteria; phylum Bdellovibrionota; class Bacteriovoracia; order Bacteriovoracales; family Bacteriovoracaceae; genus Bacteriovorax. Next base: position 13,932 of record JACMRM010000188.1, read on the forward strand.
AACGCCTGGGCCTGCGCAGTTATTATCATAGCCACACCTGCAACAAGACATTGGAATCGATTATTTTTAGACATGTTTACCTCGTGTAAAATAGTTTTACTCCTAAATCGTTTGCGTTGCAAACTATTTGTGCTATGATCTATCTATGACTAAAAAAATAACCAAAACAAAAAAAAATGATATCTGTCATGGTCCGGATTTAAATTACGAAACCACGGTACATCCGGGGCTTAAGAACTTTTTCGGCTACAGTTTATACAAGGCTGGAGTTATCTACAGGGAACTATCAGTCCACAGACACGCTCATCTGCATAACTTAAATAACCCTGAGTGCGGCGTGCTCTATGTCCTTTGTACCGGAGCGGTAACTAATCAATTAACATTGGGGCAGGACCTTGGAATTGACAAGGCAACCATTGTAAAAATCATTGATAAGCTGGAGCAATTAAATTTTGTAAAACGCGAAGTTGATCCGACTGACCGCCGTTCAAAACTTTTATCGATAACTCCCAAGGGAAAAAAGATCCTTGATAAAATCGCTAGTGTAAAAAAGGAAGTAGAAGAACTTATCTTCAAGGATTTTTCCAAGGAAGAAAAAGACCAGCTTACAAAGCTTGTTCCTAAGCTTCTTGAAGTCCTGATTAATCTAAAATAATGCTTATTATTTTTTCTCAATCTGGTATTCTTTAATATATGAATGATGAGACCCAGAAATCAGAAGTCAGACCAGTAATAGGTCTAATCCGACATGCCTTTCGCATCCTTTTAAGAACCGCCATTCTTTTTCTTATTCTCAGTGTAGGAATCACAATCTTCTATCGTTTTGTACCTGTTCCCTATACTCCACTAATGCTCTGGCGTAGTACGGCTTCAATTTTTACTGAAGACAAATTTGTCGGCATCGATAAAAAATGGATTCCGATAGAGCAGATTTCAAAGTCAATGCAGCAGTCAGTGATTAAGTCCGAAGATTACAAATTTTATCAGCATCATGGTTTTGATTTTGAAGCGATTGAAAAGGCCATGCAGTATAACAAGACTCACAAAAAAACCAAAGGTGCGAGCACCATTTCCCAGCAGACTGCCAAGAATGTTTTTTTATGGCCCGCGCGAAGCTGGGTGAGAAAAGGTCTTGAAGCTTATTTCACTGTGTTGATAGAAACACTGTGGCCGAAAGAGCGCATCCTCGAATGTTATCTTAACGTTATTGAACTCGGTAAAGGTGTTTATGGAGTAGAGGCCGCTTCACAAAAATTTTTCAAGAGACCTGCTTCAAAATTAAATTCCAGTCAGGCCGCTCTAATGGCCGCTGTTTTGCCGAATCCCATCCGTTTTAGAATTGATAGACCGAGCCGCTACATCTCCAATCGTCAGCGAAAGATTATGGGAAGAAAAGCGCCGCCGATGATTGCGGCTTCATCAGTTGAAAAAGCAGAACTCAGGCCAATTGAAAGTCAGGAAGAAAAATCAAAAGAATTCTTTTCTTTAAAGTTTGATAGTGAAGAGGATGAAGAGAAGAGTGAAGGATTTGGAAAAGGGGCTTCCGCCCCTAAAGAAACAACTGATAAATCAGATGAAGTTCAAAACGATTAGTGAATTGTACGAGCTAGTCCCAGCGCTTTTAATAAATCAATTCTTCCGCCAGCAACCATTTTATCTTTAAAGCGGTCAATTTTCGTCACTGAATCGATCAATACTTGCTTTAATTGAAGTGGAGAAAGATTAGGGTAGTGAGAAAGAACTTCAGCAGCAACGCCAACAGTTGTCGGGCTGGCCATTGATGTACCAGACATCATTTCATATTTGTTGCCAGGAACTGATGAGTAAATGTTAGATCCTGGAGCTGCAACGTCTACGTTAATTTTCCCATAATTTGAAAATCCACTCATTCCACCAGTGTTTGTTGTACTGGCAACGATAAGCAGGTTGTCACTCTTATGGCTTGCCGGATATGTCGGATTTTTATCGATATCGTCTGAATCGTTTCCTGCAGCTGCGATAACAAGAACACCGTAATTATCCTGGATGTATTTCAGAGTTTCAGGAATTAAATTCTTTCCTTCGTTAGTTCTTTTTCCGAATGAACAGTTGATGATCTTTGCTCCATTTTTAGCAGCATAAACGAAAGCTTCAGCTACATCGACATCTGTTTCATCTGCACTGTTTGGAACAGTTCTGATTCCCATGATGCGTACATTTGAAGCGATACCAGCAATACCTATTCCGTTATTTTGTTTTGCACCAATAGTTCCTGAAACATGTGTTCCATGCGAATGAGTGTCCATAATATTCATCGTAGCTTTTCCGTTGGCATCTCTTACAAGAACATTGATCCCGTGAATGTCATCGATGTATCCGTTGCCGTCGTCATCTATTCCATTTTCTGGAATTTCTTTTGTATTCGTCCACATAACATCTTTTAAATCTTCATGGTTGTAGTCAACACCAGTGTCGACAACTGCAACGATGATTGTCTCTGTCGCTTCAGTCGCGTGAAGTCTGTAAGCAGCTTCAACTGAAACACCATTTCTTGAAGCATCATCAAACGACCAGATCTTGCTTACCTTAGGATCGTTAAACTGGCCTGATGTCGGAAGAGCTTTGTCTTCAGATTCAGGAGCAGCAAATGGTTTAGGCAGAACAGATTTTTCTGCTTTGTAGTTTCTTTCCGTGTATTCAATGTTTGGATTAATGCTTAATTGTTTTTCTAAATTAGAAACATCTTTATTTCTTAGAACATAAATTCTTCCAAAAAGATTTTGAACCTTAGTATCGGCACCAAAATCAGGAAGTGTTCTACCTTCTTTTAATTTAATGACTAATTCAGTTGGTGTGACTGATGCCTGAAGTGATCCAATTGACAGCATCAATGCCGTTAATAATAAAAATTTCATAAGATATAACTTCCTTCTTAGAGTTGAAGGAAAAGTCTAGAATGCGAAGAAATGGTCGGCAAGTCTAATGGGAGGGCTGTTGGAAGAAGTTAGATTTAAAAGTCTAGAGGCACAACGCGTATAGGCTCGACTGATTTTCAATCACTTCATAGGGATAATCTGAGCCAAGCGAAAGACCTTGCTCAATATTTTCTCTAGCGAAAATGGAGTTATCCATAGTTTTTTATTCTGCCAATGAGCGTAGGTCCGTGTAATAATACTCTGTCACAATAATTCAAAACTACTTAAAAACATTTAGCGACTTTTTAAAAAGAACTAAACTCATCCATCAGTCCCTATTGATCATTAGTGAAAATGAAAGCAGTGCACCCAGGCCTTCCTGGAGCTGCGCGCCCTCAATCACGAAATTCCTTTTTATGAATTAAACCTTTTTGAGAATCCCAATTTAAAAGCTGAGCTGGAAGAGCATTACGAGATTGACTCCTTCTGACCTTATTTATCAGCTGGACTAAAATAAAAAGACCGCGAGATGCGGCCTTTTTATTATGTCTGTAACTTCAGATTATTTTAAAATTGATTCGGCCTGAGAGATTAAAAGATCAAGAGCTTCTGATTCTGAAGTTTCAATATGAAGGGCCTGAACTTCCTTGATTTTTTGATTTAAAAAAGACGACATTTTCCCGTCCTGAATCAGGTCCTGAGCATCGTTTAAAATAAGTGCGGCCTGCTTATCAGGAAGAGTCCCTGAAGTTGTAGCTGATGAAAGCATAGGTGACGCTGAAGCTAAAACAGTTGAGTCTGCTACTGAGTAGGCAAAAACATTAGCTGAAATAACTAGAGATAATAAAGCGATCATTGTTTTCATAAGGTCTCCGAGGGTTCTTGTGTTTGTGAAAAGATCATACCTTTCCCATTAAAACCCTCAAGTATTGTTGTAAAAATTACCCGTTAAGACACGTAAGATCCCTGCCGATACGTCTGAAACATGACGAGATTACTTTCCATTGCCGCTCTATTAATCGCTTTATCAAGCTTCCAGGTCTGGGGAGCTGGGCCTAAGATGCTCGATGCCGGGGAAGATATTGATTTCAACGAAGCCTGGTATAAAAAAGACCGTAGTGATGAAGAGAATTTTAAGCGTTTAGTGACCGGTTTAGAGAAAGTATCTACTGGTAAAAAAGTCATTCAAAAGGCTACAGAAAAGGCCGCTCAGCAGGGACATACACTTTTTGATATCGTCGCAATCGGCGACGGCTCTTTAACTGATACAACCTTAATCAGAAGATTTTCTGCTTCAAATCCCTCACAGGTCATGTATGAAACCAGATCAAAAGTTTATTTGAATAAACACTTAAAAACTCTCGATGCTCTTCTTGATTTTGCTCATGAGCTTACTCATTTTACCTATAGAGAACCATTCAATCCTTACGATGCCAGATTTCATTTAAAAGACTTTATTAAAAGTACAGTTGAAGGGCGTGGTGGAGAAGTTGATGCCTACATGGTTGAATGTAAAGTTTTAAAAGAGCTTCTCCCTGGTGAAGGCTTCAGCAGATCAAACTGCCAGAAAGTATGGGATCAAAAAACAGCTTCTGTTTCGAAAGAAATGGGAGTTATGGAATTTTATAAAGTCGGACATCACTTTGATGGATTAAAAAAAGATCTTGAAAAATTTGCCATCAATGAAAAAGAACTTCCCCAGGCTTCAAACAACGAAGCACTGTTTATTTCTTCAGCATGGGGGCTGCCTTACCCAGTTGCTGCCGTTAAAGAATACGTTAATATTATGGATCGCGTTTGTAAAAATGACCAGAATCGCATTTCATTAATGCAGAATAAACTCGGAAGAGCGCCTGCCGATGCCAACAATCAGGACACGAAAGACTTCAGATCCATGTCTGAAGATTATAAAAGCCGTTGCGAAAAATTTGTTTCACAATAAAAAATTATGAAAATACTGGCCTTCATCACATTCATTATCACATTCATTTTATTTCAAACGATGAATGCTTTTGCTGAAGAGGATGAGTCAGCCTACCGTACTACTGTCAATAAAGATCATGAAATGAGAATCATCACTTCCGGAAGTGCAGCATTGAATGCGCGAATACAAATGATCAGAGATGCAAAAACATCAATCGAAATGGAGTACTTTATCTTCAATCATGACACTTCCGGCGGTCTTGTTTTAAAAGAGCTTGCGACCGCTGCCAAACGAGGTGTGAAGATCAGACTTTTAGTCGACAAGTCAGTAAATGCGTCGAGACTTGATGAATATTATGCCCAGGCCGTAAAAGAAAATGGTATCGACATTCGTTATTATAATCCTGCACCAATGATAAAATTTGGATCTATTCAATTCAGAAATCACCGCAAATTAATTGTTAAAGATGGAGAAGAAGCTATAACGGGTGGAAGAAATATCGGAGATGATTATTTTGATTTATCAGAAGATTTTAACTTTCTGGACCGCGAAGCTTCTATAAAGGGTGAAATCGTCGGAGCTATGAAAAATAGTTTTGAAAAATATTGGGCTTCAGATATTGTCGAGGCACCCGGTCCGATACAAGCGCCCTACAGAAATGCTGAGATTAAGGATGAATCACGTGATCATGATTATCAATACAGAAAAAAACTTCAGGCCAAACGTCTGCAAAAAGCGCGCGATATTTTTAAGTACACTCCTAAAGATGAACAAACTCTAGCATTCATCATGGATGAAGGGAAAAAAAATTTAGAGGCCAACATAGTTGGCAATTGTCCCAATGTAACCTTTGCAACTGACCGGGAGGGAGCAAGTTTTCTGGAGAGTTTAAAAGGTGAGAAGTACGAAGACAAATACAGACTCCTGAGAAAAGAAATTGCAAAATGGGTTGATGATAAAGTTGATAAAGAACTTGTTATTGATTCACCATATTTTCTGGAAAATACTTTAAGTAAAAAAATCAGACTTAAGTTGATTGCAGCAAATAAAAAAATTACTATTTTAACAAATAGTCTTGCTTCGACTGACGCTATTCACGTCTCTTCAATTTTTAATGATGATATCGCAAGCTATATGAAAGATGGCAACTTCCACGCTTATATTTATAAGGGTGAATCGAGCGCAGAAACTAAATTTATCAGTCCCAAAGTAAAGTCCAGCAGCTGGGGAACACATTCTAAAACGATGGTCTATAATAACGACTCTTTTATGATCGGAACTTTTAACATCGATAACCGTTCAAGCTACTACAACACAGAGATGGCGATTTTTTGCAGCGGAAGTCCGGAGCTTGCTAAAGATGTCATGGACAACATCAATTTGAGGAAGAAAAGTAGTACTGAACTTATGCAGGATGGATCTTTGGCCGACTGCACCGAATTAACTGGTGGTGCGAAAGTCGGAGTATTGAAAAAACTCATGTACTACTTATCCAAGATTCCAAGCCGTCTTTTCATAAATCTCCTCTAAAAATTCCAAAAATCCTTTTTAATCCTAAATAATTTATTAATAGCGCAGAGAGTATCGAATATTTAATGTTTGGAGATTTCTGAAAAACTTGCCTAAATAAAGCTGACTTTTTTTCTCCCCTAACATTGCTGTTTTCATTGACGACAACTAGTACCGTCGGTAAAATTTGTGTAATAATTGTAAAGATTTAATCACTAGAACTTTGTGCATTTACACTAGGGAGCACGAGATGCAAGACAGCGTCGTCATGATGAAAGTTGATGATTTTTTAAACTGGGGTCGTAAGAACTCTTTGTGGCCTATGACTTTTGGTCTCGCTTGCTGCGCGATTGAAATGATGGCGACAGGTGGATCGAAATACGATTTAGAGCGTTTCGGATGTGGAGCTTTTATGGCTACACCAAGGCGAGCAGATTTGATGATCGTAGCGGGGACAGTTACTTTAAAAATGGCGACAAGAATTAAAACTCTTTTCGAACAAATGCCTGAACCTCGTTATGTTATTTCGATGGGCTCATGTGCAAATAAAGGCGGACCTTACTGGCAACACGGTTATCACGTTCTAAAAGGCGTTGATGAAATTGTTCCTGTAGACGTTTACGTTCCAGGTTGTCCTCCTAGACCAGAAGCTCTGATTGAAGGGGTCATGACTCTACAAAAGAAAATTGCCAACGAGAGAATCCTTCGTGATAAGTGGGTGAAACATGCATGATGAATTAGCTTCAAAACTTTCTAGTCTCGTTAGTACGTCAAGCGCTGTCGCCCATATGGCCACACTCGGTGATTCAAATGTTACTGTTGAATCAGTTTCTATTCTTGAAGTGTGTAGAGCACTTAAGAGCGAAGGCTTCAATGTTTGTCAGTGTATCACTGCAACTGACTACGCAGACAGAATCGAACTTACTTATATTCTTGCTGACTTCACAAAAAACTTAGAACTTCTTTTAAAGACTAATGTTCCTCGTGGAGATGGAAACGGAAACAATAAAGACACACTTCCCAAAATCAATTCTGTTGTGAGTGTTTGGAATGGCGCCAACTTTTTAGAGCGTGAATGTTATGACATGATGGGGATCAACTTTGTTGGACACCCGGACCTTCGTAGAATTTTAACTCCTGATGACTGGCAAGGTTACCCGCTAAGACGCGATTATATTGTTCAGGAAAAATATTTAGACATGGTAGTTAACCCTCCTGCAAAAATTAATACTGAAGATCATATGTTCGGTAAAAAATTAAGAGAAGAAATCGGAGACCCTAAAAAAGTGTCTGTTTCATGGAAAGATACTTCCGGCGATCCAATCGCTGAGGAAGAAGCAAAGGATGGTGAATAATGTCTAGTCATCATGAACCAATTGATAAAATCATGTTAGGTGATCAGGAGATTCTTAAATCAGATCTACTGACTCTGAACATGGGTCCTCAACATCCTGCTACTCACGGCGTACTGAGAGTAGAAATTAAAACTGACTCTGAAATCGTTGTGGATGCTATTCCGCATCTTGGTTATCTACACAGATGTTTTGAAAAACATGCTGAGCATTTAGACTATAGAGGAGTTATTCCTTACGTTGACCGCATGGACTACCTTGGTGCCATGTCTATGGAATGGGGATATGCCCTTACAATTGAAAAAATGCTAGGGACTGAAGTTCCAAAGCGCGCTGAATACATTCGTGTTTTAGTAGCAGAGTTACAGCGAATTGCTTCTCACTTAGTTTACTTCGGAACATACGGGATCGATATGGGAGCGTTTACGACTTTCCTTTATTGCTTCCAAGATAGAGAAGAAATTCTTCGAATATTTGAAGAACTTTCTGGTGCCCGCATGCTTTATAACTATATCTGGATCGGCGGTGTATGGAATGACATCAACGACGACCAGTTAACAAGAGTTAAAAACTTCGTTGATAGGTTCGAGCCTGAACTACACAAATACCACACGCTGGTTGGTCAGAACAAAATTTTTATTGAAAGAACAGCCCACGTTGGAATTTTAACTAAAGAGCAGTGTTTAGATTACGGTGCCACAGGTCCGGTTCTTCGCGGTTCTGGTGTAAACTGGGATTTAAGAAAAAACCGTCCATACGGAATGTACGAAAAATTTGATTTCGATGTTGTTGTAGGTCGTGGAGAAAAAGGAACAACTGGAGACTGTTGGGACAGATACTACGTACGTATCTTCGAAATGTTCGAATCAATTAAAATTATTCGTCAGGTTCTTGATGGAATCGAAGAAGGCCCGGTTATGGGCAAAGTTCCAAAAATTATTAAAGTACCAGCTGGTGAAATCTACATGAGAACTGAATGTCCTCGTGGAGAGTTGGGTTACCACTTAATTTCTGACGGTGGTAAAACTCCATACAGATTAAAAGTTAAGTCATCATGCTTTACTCACGTTTCAATGTTGCCGATTATTGCTCCAGGGCAGATGGTGGCCGATCTTGTTGCTTCGATTGGAAGTATTGATATCGTGCTTGGTGAAGTTGATAGGTAGATAAATCGCAGTTAAAAATTATTAGGGCAAAATATATGGAAACGATTCACCTTAAAAAAAATATTGAACCTGAACTTACAATTGGTATGTGGTTCAAGAATGTATACGATGCTGTTAGAACAACTGCAATCGGTATGGGAATTACTTTTAAATACGTATGGGGAAGAAAAGCCGTTACGATCGAATACCCTGAAGTAAGAGAAGAGCTTCCATCAAATTCACGTTCACGTCTTTATAATGATGCTGAAAACTGCATCTCATGTCTTCAGTGTGCAGTTTCTTGTCCAGTTGATTGTATCTACATTGCTGCTGTTAAGAGACCGACAGACGCTCCAAAAATCAAAACGAAAGACGGTACACCGATTCGTTTAGATTTAAAGCAATACACTATTGATACAGCTCTTTGCATGTACTGTGGTCTTTGTACGACAGTTTGTCCGACAGAGTGCTTAACTCATACAACTGATTATGAGTATGCTTCTTACACAGTTGCTTCGATGAAGTATGACTATCTTGCTCCAGACATCCGCGCTTGGAGAACAAGAATCGTAAAAAGTTAATTATTGAAAGCCTCCTTCGGGAGGCTTTTTTTTTACTTACTGAGGTCCTATGAAATTTATTGCATTGATCTTTTTAATTCTTTTTTCTTCATCCTGCTCAATGTATGGAGATGCATTTAAAAAAGCCGCTGTTCATGAAAAGATGGCCACGCAGTTAGATCAGACTCCTTATGAAATGAACTTGAACGATTTACAGGCGAAGATCATCAATTACATGGGGAGCATGAATCTCAATGGGAAATGGGTTTACATCGCCAATCCTGGGGGAAATCAGCCGCAGACAATGGCAGCTGTGAATGAGGCGATGGAAGAAGGCTTTTCTTATAAACAGAATTTTTATTCATCAACATGGTCACCAGATGCAAGTTTATTTTCCGGCGATATGGAAAAGATCAAAA
>JACMRM010000189.1 GCA_014376445.1 Bacteriovorax sp.
ATATATTAGAAAAAATTGATGTCAAAGTTTTGAACCATTATTTGATTCAAAGTTAAGGTTTTTAAGTTTTGGTGCCTTAAATGCTGTAAAAATGACTACAAGAAGTGTCATTGTGCCACCAAAAACCACTGATGGAACGACTCCCATTAGTTTTGCGGCCATACCAGATTCAAATTCACCAATCTCATTTGATGAACCAATAAACATTGAATTAACAGCGTAGACCTTTCCTTTCAGGTTGGCCGGCACAAGAGTCTGCATAATCGTTCCGCGAACAACAACAGAAATATTATCGCAAGCACCACTGATGAAAAGAACGAAGATTGAAAAATAAAAACTCTTCGAGATACCAAAAAGAATCATGCACACGCCGAAACCGAATACAGCGAATAATAATTTCTTTCCAGTATTTTTTAATGGCGGCCAGTAAACATTTACTGCGGCCATGATAAATGATCCCAATGATGGAGCAGCTTTTAAAAAGCCCAGTCCCTCTGGACCAACCATAAGGATATCCTGAGCGTAGATAGGAAGTAGTGCTACTGCTCCACCGAATAAAACAGCGAAGAGATCCAATGAGATTGCCCCCAGGAAAACCTGGCTGCTGAATACAAACTTCACACCTTCTTTAATAGAGCCGATCATCGGTGCCTTTTTATCGTTCTTAATAAGATGCGGTTTTGGTGAAATAAAATAAAAGCCAATAAGACTTAAAAAAATCAGGATGCTTATAATGAGGTAAACATTGTAGCCGATGAAGTGAAATGAAAATCCGCTCAAACCTGCTCCAAGCATTGTTGAGATCTGCCACATAGTTGAGTTCCACGTCGTCGAGTTTACATAATGCTCTTTAGGAACACATTCAGTAAGAATAGAAAATAGCGAAGGGCTCATTGTTCCACGGGCGAAACCAGTAAGAGCTATAATGATGTAGAAGAAAATTAACTTATGCTGATTATCCGGCACAAGATGTGTGACAGCAAAAAGAGCGAGCCCGCTGAACATCAAAACACTGAGGCATGAAAAAACAATTTTCTTTCTGTCGTATAAATCAGCGAAGTGCCCTGCAAATAATGTAACAGAAAAATTCGGAATAATTTCGACTAAACCAATAAGTCCTAGAGACAATGGATCTTTCGTAATCGAGTAAACATGCCAGCCAACAATGACTGCCTGAAACTGTAGAGCGATTGAAAGTAGAACTCTGACGGACAGATAGTAGCGAAAATCGGAAAAACGAAGGGCTATATAGGGGTCGGTCTTTGTGGCCATATAAGTAATCCTGATAGCTTAGCAAACTCCGATAGAATTTGGTATACTGTATATTATTCGAGGGCCTTGCTCCAGTACATTTTTTAAGAGGGCGGAGCATTTAGCCGATAAATAAGCATGTCAAAAATGGGTAACAATTTTTTTTCGGTTTCGTTCGATCTAATTTTATTAGATAAATCAATCCCATATGATCTTTACGTCAATTCTTCCGCTTCTGAGGAGCGTGAAAGATTCGTCAGGATTTATCCAAAAAATGATGACCTTACGCTGGAAGACCTGAAGTTATTCAAGAAAAAATATTTTCAATTATATGTTCATGAGTCTCAGCGCGACTGCTACTTGAAGAGTTTAATTCAGGTTAAAGGTGCGCCTGATTCTACTAAGACAGAAGTTATCAAATCGTCAGCAATTCTTTACTTAGATAAACTTTTTGATTCTGATAAAGAGTTCACGACAGAACTTTTAAGTGAAACAATTTCAGAATGTAAAGTGGCCGTTGAATCAATGGTTGATGTTATTAAAGACTATGACGTTTCAAAACTTCAGGGTTTAATTGCATCTTTAAGCTTCCACGATTTTTATACTTACGACCACTCAATCAACGTTTCGATGTATTGCATCTCTCTTTATAGAGCAGCAAAGCCAAATGCAACCAATGATGAAATCGTTATGGCCGGTCTTGGCGGTCTTCTTCATGACATCGGGAAAATTAAAATCTCTACTGACATCATTAATAAACCGGAAAAACTTTCTGATGAAGAATTCGCAATCATTAAGACTCACCCTACTTTTGGGTATGAGCTTCTGACTGAAAATCCCTGCGAATGTCAGGGTGTAGATTTCAACATCATCAAACGTGTTGTACATGAACACCATGAAAATTTTAATGGCACTGGTTATCCGAAAAAACTTTCAGGTGCAGACATCCATTTATTTGCGCGCGTAACAGCGATTGCAGATTTTTTCGATGCGATTACTACCAAGAGAACTTATCACGAAATTTTGACGACTGAAGATGCGATCGCGGTGATGGCGAAGACTGTCGGTAAAAAACTTGACCCACAATTGTTTGAAATTTTCACCAAGTCTGTAAAACAGCTGGTTCTTACCAGCAAAGTGACCAAAGAGCTGCCTGAAGATTTCGATCCATGTCAGCCGCAGAATGTACTTCCTTTCAGAGACCCAAAAGGATTTAAAGTTGAAGGTTTTGGGGATAAAGAAAAAACTCAATCGTTCGGTAAGATCAAAAAGAAAGTCGGATAAGGAAGCACTAGCTTTGCTAAATATCCATTCCTTTAATTAATTCCTCAACCTGAGATTTCGTATTAAAAATATGGAAAGATAATCTGATATTTCCCTGACGAACAGAAACATCAATATTGCGGGTTTTAAATTCTTCCTCGAGTGCAAGACTGTCGGTCTTCCCCTTCATGCAAACAATATTTCCCATGTGCTCAAGCGGAGTGACCAGCGTGAATTTTTCTTTCGGATAATTTTCAAGAAAGTAATTTCTTATTTCAAGATTATGTTTTTTGATATTTTCTAATCCAACTTCAGCAAGGAAACTTAAACTTCCTTCCAGACATCCAGAACATAAAAGATTTGCGGCCTGACCTCTGTCGTATTGACGTGCCCCTGGAAGAGTTTCTGTTGTATAGTCTAAAAGGTTATAAACTTTTTTCGAGTTTGGACTTAAAATCCAGTTCGCATTCAAGTGATAAATCTGATCCTGTGCTTTCTGTGAGAAGTAAGCGAAAGTGTGGCCGTAAGGTCCCAGCATCCACTTATAAGATGAGCATGTAAGCACGTCGATGTATGAAAGCTCTTCTGCTGTAATATCCATGCCACCCAATGCCTGAGTCGCATCGACAACAAAAAGAATATTTTTTGATTTTAAAAATTTACCTATTGAAACAAGGTCCATTTTTTTGCCGGTATCAAACGTCACATAAGAGATGTTAAAAATTCTTGTCTGTGGCTTTAAGTTTTTTTCCAGCCATTGTGCCGTTGGAACAACTTCATTCCCCAAGGAAATTTTATCAAACTTAAATCTGCCGTGTCTCTCAGCAAGCATCCATGGAAGAATGTTTGAAGGATAATCTTTATCGATGGCTGCAACGACATCCCCTTTCTCAAAGGTAAATCCATTGGCGATGATATTGATAACATCAGATGAAGATGTTGAGTGTGTGATTGTGTCGGGAGAAACCTTAATTAGGTCGGCAAACTTCACTCTGAGTTTTTCAGAGATACTCATCCATTCATCGTAAGGATAAAATGATGGATCGAGCTCGCGGTTCATGGCCTTTGTAATGCTTTCTTTCGAACGCAAAGGACTTGGTCCGAAGTAGGCCGTATTAAAATATAATGTTTTTAAATGAGAGTACTCTTTTTTGATTAAGCTTTTTACCGCTTCATCCATTGGAGATTACTTCGTAGCTGGCGACGTAGTCGCTGGAGCAGTGGTTGCAGCTGGAGCAGCTTCAGTTTTAGCTGGAGATGTATCGACAGGAGCATTTGGGTTAACTTTTTTAGCTGCATCCGAGTTAAGTGGACGAGACACTGGAGTTTCAGAATCTAAAATTGATTTTTGGAATTTTGTATCTTGAAGTCTTGCCAGAAGAATTGAGTTTCCAAGGAAAAGAACTGCTAAAACTGCAGTAACTTTTGTCATAACGTTTCCTCGAGTTGAGCTCGACATGATTGATTCAGATCCTGCAGCTGTCATCAGACCTGCCTCAGCTCCTTTACCAAATTGAAGTAAAACAACGATGATAAGAAAAACTGAAATAACTGCCTGAAGTATCATTAGAGATGTAGTCATGAACTTGATCCTTTAAAAAATATAAGTCTTAAATAAATAACAAAATTAAGTGGATATGCAAAGGGGCAAAAAAAATTCAACCCAAGTTGAATTTTTTCGGGGAAATTTTCGAGTTTTGCCCCTCTAAAACCTCAAATATGATTGCTTGCGCTACACAGTTGTTTGAAATCTTGTGCTTTTAAACTCGCTCCACCCACTAGCGCACCGTCAATGTTTTCTTTTCTTAGCAATGAGTCGATATTGTCAGGCTTCACTGATCCACCGTAAAGGATAATTGTCTGCTCAGCATTCTGAGTTAGTTTACCTCTAATGAAGGCATGAACTTCTTCCGCTTGCTCAGCGCTCGCTACTTTTCCAGTACCGATGGCCCACACAGGTTCATACGCAATTAAAACTAAATGCGCGCTAGAGGCTGGAACATTTTGCAGACCAACTTTTAATTGTTCTTCAATAACTTTGAAAGTGTCGTTTGATTCACGCTGCTCAAGTGTTTCACCAACACAGTAGATAACTTTTAAATCATGTTTTAAAACTGCTAAAACTTTTTCGTTCAGAAGCTTATTATCTTCACCGAAAATTGTTCTGCGCTCGCTGTGACCAATGATTACAAACTCCGCTCCGATATCAGCAAGGGCCGCTGGAGAAACCTCACCTGTAAAAGCACCTGAGTCGTGATTAGAGCAGTTTTGTGCTCCAACTTGAATCGCACCAGTAGTGAATGCGATTTCTTTTAGAATGGGAATATGAAGAGATTGTGGAGCAATCCATGCTTTGCATTTTAGCTCCATTTTCATTTTTGTCATTTCAATAAAAAAATTGCTGATCTCATGGAGAGACTGATTCATTTTCCAATTGCCGACGATATGTACTTCTCTTTTTTTCATAAACTAATCGATCCCAAATTTTAATGCTTGAATGCCAGGAAGTGTTCCGTTCTCGATATACTCAAGAGATGCACCACCACCAGTAGAAATGTGTGACATCTTGCTCGCAAGTCCTGAGTGATTTACAGCACTCACTGAATCCCCTCCACCAACAAGTGTGAAAGCGTCTTTTAATCCAGCTAATGTTTTTGCAATTCCCAAAGTTCCTTTTGCGTAAGCTGCATTTTCGAAAAGTCCCATCGGCCCATTCCATAAAACTGTTTTAGCAGAAGCGAGGTGATCATTGTAGTTTTGTAATGTCGAAGGACCGATATCTAAACCGATGAACTCCTCACCAATGTTTGCTTGTCCAATTTCCCTGGGCTCTCCGCCAAAAGTAAGGGAAGCGATATGATCACTTGGAAGAACGATTTTATTTCTTGAAGGCATTCCTAAAATTCTTTTTGCAAGACTTACGTCTTCGTCAGAACAAAGAGATTTTCCTACCGTGAATCCTTGAGCTTTTAAAAACGGGTACGCCATCGCGCCACCGATTAAAAGTTTATCAACCGAAGTTAATAGAGCTTCGATGATTTTAATTTTGTCAGAAACTTTGGCGCCACCAACAAGAGCGATGAATGGTTTTTTTGGATTTTTCGTGATCCTATCCAGAGCTTCTATTTCGCGTTTTAAAAGTAATCCTCCGTAAGCTTTATTTTTAAAGAAAGCATTGATCTCATAAGTTGAAGCATGTTTTCTGTGAGCAGCTCCGAAAGCGTCGAAAACGAAAACGTCACCATAAGTTGAAAGCTGACGGGCAAACTCACGGTCATTGCCTTCTTCTTCAGGATGAAAACGCAAATTTTGAAGCAGAACAATTTTTGATTCATTTAAACCAAGAAGAGTTTTTATTCCGCGGTCAAGCGCCGTTTCAGTCAACGTTACTTCCATGCCAAGCTTTTCAGCCAAACATTTTGCGACCGGTTCCAGCGAATAAGTCATGTCGATTTTTCCCTTTGGTCTTCCAAAGTGACTCATCAGAATAATTTTCTTCGGTCCTGTTTCCAGGATTGCTTTGATTGTTTCAAGAGCTTCGTCGATTCTGGTTGTGTCGCTGATTTTCGTTGGATCGTTTTTATCCATCGGCACGTTGAAATCGAATCTCGCTAAAACTTTTTTGTCTTTAGCGAGCGTCTTGAAACTTTCGTCAGTAATATACTTTAAGGCCATGAATTAAATTCCTTTTGAACCGATAAATTTTACTAGGTCAAGAACGCGGTTTGAGAAACCAGCTTCGTTGTCGTACCAAGAAATAACTTTGACAGTGTTGCCGATAACATTTGTTAGAGATGAATCAAGGCATGATGAATATTTCATTCCCATGAAATCTACAGAAACTAATTCTTCAGTCGTGTAACGAAGAATTCCTTTAAGATATGTTTCACTTGCTTCTTTTAGTGCAGAATTGATTTCTTCTTTTGAAGCTGGTTTTTTAAGAGTAGCTACGAAATCCGTTAATGAAACGTTTGGAGTTGGAACTCTGAAAGAGTATCCATCTAGTTTTCCTTTTAGCTCAGGAATGATTTCACCAACAGTCTTAGCTGCCCCAGTAGTTGTCGGAATAATCGACATGGCAGCTGCGCGAGCGCGGCGTGGATCAGAATGTGATCCATCAAGAAGCATTTGATCTGAAGTGTATGAGTGAACGGTTGTCATGAAACCGTTTTCAATTCCAAATTTATCATTAAGAACTTTAACGATTGGTGCAAGACAGTTTGTCGTGCATGATGCATTTGAAAAAATGTGGTGTTTCGCAGGATCGTAAATGTGGTTGTTAACACCCATTACGAAAGTTGCATCAAGATCTTTTCCTGGAGCACACATGATGACTTTTTTTACAGTGCCTCTCATGTGTTTTGATAAACCAGCCTTATCTTTAAAGATACCAGTAGCATCGATGACAAGTTGAACGCCTTGGTCTGACCACGGAATTTCAGTCGGATCTTTTAGTGCGTAAAATTTAATTATTTTTCCATTGAGGCTCAAGGAGTCACCTTCAAGATGAACATCGCCTTTAAATGGTCCGTGAACAGAATCGTATTTTAATAAGTGAACGTACTCAGCTGCGTTCCCTGGATTGTTAACTGCAACGATTTCGAAATCAGTTTCGTTACGGTCGAAATATTCGCGAAGAACTGTCCTCCCTATACGGCCCATACCATTAATGCCAACTTTGATTTTTGTCATAAAAAACTCCATGAATTATGTAGTGCTTTTAGCTTATAAAAACGAACAATTTTACATACTTTTAAAGAGTGTAGTGTAAAAGGTCAATGGAAGTTTTGACAGAAGTTTTTTGAATGAAATTTATGCCTAAAAAAACGCACTGGGTTAGTCAAACTAACCCAGATTGTTAAATACTATTTAGGGATAGAATTCATAATTTGAGAAAAAATATCATTCAGCCATGTGAAGAATGATTTGAACATGCTGCGTGAAGTATCATTAACTTCCACTTGCGGCACGGGATTTACAACGAATTCTCCAGCGGGCTTCTGCTCATTTGACAGAGTTTCACGGTTTTCTTTAGGTTCATCAATCTGCATTTTTCTTCTGGCCCCTTTCGATGCCATTAATCTTTCAACGATCTTCTCTAGCGGTGCTCCAAGCCCTGACTGTGTGTTTTCCATAATCGTAGAACCTCCGCCTGGATGCCAAGAAATTCTTTTGGGAACAGCCTGATTGCAGATTTTCCCTTGATAAAGCCCGGTAGGTTCACCAAGAACCTGGGACTGTTGCGAAGTGTTTATTGGAGAAGATTTTTTGAAATCCACATCGCCAGTTCCAAGTCTTGTACCGGATGCACCTGTAATTGGCGTCGTTGAAAGAATATCTCCATACCAGGGAATCTTTCCACTGTGTTTGGCACGGGCAAATGAATCGTCTGTGTATGCACTGAGTGGAACAATAAAAGTTAGATTTGGTCTTGAAGCTTCTTGGCTG
This sequence comes from Bacteriovorax sp., assembly GCA_014376445.1. Lineage (GTDB taxonomy): Bacteria > Bdellovibrionota > Bacteriovoracia > Bacteriovoracales > Bacteriovoracaceae > Bacteriovorax. Next base: position 7,963 of record JACMRM010000189.1, read on the forward strand.
CAATAAAATCCTGCTTCACTTGCTGCATATTCATACTCATCACAAAGTCCGAGTGTGTGCAGATATTCGTGAAGCATAGCTCTTGCTGGTGTACTGCTGGTAATAACAGGAACTCCACCTCCGACTCCACTCGAGCCGCCGTACTTCGAAGTATTTTTAATAATCATCACCTGGTCACCACCGCGCTTCATTGCTTTGGCCTGAATGCCTTCGCTGTCTTTGCATGTGACAAGCCTGTCAATTCCGTTGGTACTCCCGCAACCAAGTGCGGATGCATCCACATGAACAACTTCAACTTCGACATCAAATTTATTGAATGGATAAGTTGTTTTTAACAGCTCGCCCACTTCACCTGATTTGTTGGTTACAGTTTCGTCAGTATAGATAACGAATTTGTAAGCGTAGGCACTGCTCATGAAGCAAAGAGCTGCGATTGTGAATGTCAATGCACGAAAAATTTTTTTCATAAAATTACCACTTGATTTTTTTCTTAGGATACGTTTTTTTTGCTTCGAGAGATTCTATTTTATATGAAGTCACTTCACCCATTTCTGCAGAAACCGGAAATTTAAGAATGCGCGAGTTTGAACCTTCAACAATTCTGGTTTTTTTAAAGGCGCCGGATTTAATGTCATGCCCTTCCTGAAAATTAAGTGTATTTAAAAAAATACGTTTGTCATAAATCAATTGGTCTTTTGCATTGTAAAGCGAAATAATAAAATTAGCGCCCTGTTCGTAACGGCCATTGTCGCAAAACTCTGCTGCTGTCACAAATGAATTACTGAAACCCGGATCTGCTTTCGGTGAGATTTTTAAAACTGTGTTGAAAGTCTTTCCACAAATTCCCAATTCTTTTTTCATACTTTGTGAAAAAGAAGTTTGAGAATAAATAAGTACAACCGATAAAATTGTGATTATATAAAGTGATTTTAACATGATAATCTCCTTAAAGTGTTTCGGCTAATTAAGAGATTTTCTTGAGGAGTTTCCATTGAGTACACCAATGCCAAAAAGTCAGTTCATCAACAAACTTGGCCCTAAGGATGAAGTTCTTTCGCCTTTTCTGGTGAAACACATTGCTACGGCAGAGGGAAAAGATGGAAAGAGCTATTTAAATATCATTCTTGCTGATAAATCAGGAGAGCTTGAAGCACGCAAGTGGCATGGGGCCGATTTGCTTATCGGACAAATTCGCTCGGGTGATGTGGTCATCGTCGGCGGAAAGATGAATCAGTTCCAGGGCCGCATGCAATTGATCGTGGCCGATATGAGCAAGCTTAACGAAGACCAGTTTAACCGCGAAGACTATATTCAAAAAGCAGGAAGTGCACCTGAAAAAATGTTTCAGGAATTGATTGCGATTGTTGAGACTCTTGAAGAAATTTATATCAAAGATCTTCTTCTTTCTGTTCTTCACGATCCGGAAATCGCACGCAGACTGAAAGTCTGGCAGGCGGGAAAAAGTATTCACCACGCTTATCAATCAGGTCTGCTTGAGCATATTTTTTCATGTACAAAACTTGCAGTGATTTTATCGCCACATTATAAAGTGAATCGCTCCTACGTTGTGGCCGGTTGTGTACTTCACGACATCTGCAAAATTTATGAACTGAGTGAAGGTCCAGTAGTGGAATACACAGAGGAAGGCAAACTTGTCGGCCACCTTGTAAAAGCTCTGGAAGTTGTTGATGAACATGCGTATAAAATTAAAAATTTTCCGTACAACATTAAACTTCATTTAAAACATATTCTGCTTTCTCACCATGGAGAGTATGAATATGGATCACCTAAAACTCCAAGCACCTCTGAAGCGTTTCTTGTTCACTTGATTGATTTAATGGATTCGAAAATGAGCTCACTTGAGCAAGTTAAGAAGAATGACAACAGTAGCGGTCACTGGAGTGGATTCGTAAAACATCTAAATCGTATCGTATATAAATCTGAGCTACCGAGCTTTACGAATTACGTTAAGGATGGTGAGAACTCACAACCTCCAGCTCCAGCTCCAGCACCAGCAGCTCTCACTAAACCAAAAGGCACTTTGGGTAACCTTCTAAAAGACTTTAAAGTCGAAGAATAATTTTTATTTTCTCGGCTTAAATGCCTGAGTAAGGATTTTTCCTTCCGATAGACTCGGAGGAATAGTTCCCGTTAAGAATGTTAATGTCGGAGCAATGTCAATAACGCTCACAATCTCTGGGAAAATTTGTTTTCTGAATGCGGAACCGGAAATAATTAATGGTACAGTTCTGTCATAAGTATAACCCGTCATGTGAGTCGTTTGATTTAGATCATCGTTTACGAAGAATGGCTTTGGAATCGCAATGACATCGCCGCTTCTGCCCGCATAATAGGTCTGCATAATTTGTCTCTCGTGCATTCCTGGGGGCAGTAACCGCTTATCATACTCATTGTGAGTGAAGATATGAGCAAAAGCTTCCTCTGATTGCATCACCTTCTTAATTTCATTTTCTACATCTATAACATTTGCTTTTTTAGAATTTGCAATCTCTCTGTTGATCCAGAAATTAAAATCGACTACATAACTAATCCATTTTTTTTCTTTATCAACTTTTCCGAATTTTTCACTTAACGCTTTTTCAATTTTTTCGGTTAAGGCAACTACATCAATACGCCCCGATTCCATTTTGTTTTGAATCAGCCAGTCCGAATTAGGCGCTACACCGTGATCGGCACTTAAAATGACAACAACCTCATTTAGTCCGCCCGGAACTTTGGTTTTTAAATTATTCAAGAAGGTAGAGATGACCCGGTCTTCGGAAATAGTCATATCTTCAATCTCTTTACTATTGGGACCAAAAGCGTGGCCGACGTAATCGTGACTTGAAAAACTTACAGCGAGCAGGTCCGGTGTTTTATTTTTTCCCAGTTCATAAAAATCAATCGCACGAAGGGCAGCTTGAGCTGTAAGCTCGTTTCCATAGGGAGATGAAAGCTCCCCTGGAGAACACGCCGCAATTCCATGATTAAAGCCCGGGCCGATTTTACCAACAAGTTTTTTATCGTAAGGATATGAGCTGGTGGTTTTGAAGTATGACTTCATTGTCTCTTGAAGTTTTGCGCTCCAGATTTTCATTGGAGCTTTTTTTATTTTTACTTCCTCATTAAGTTTTGTAACCCACGATGGAAGTTTGTTTTCAGGCAGATAATAATTGCTTGAAATCCAGCTGAAGGTTTTTGGATCAAACCATAGAGCAAGATCTGCTCTGTGCCCACCCATGAGCACGGCCGCACGGTCCTTAAGAGCAATAGAGATAACTTTAGAAGGATAGCCTGCATTTTTTAATTCATCACCAACAGTGCTGGCAATCAGATTTTTTGGAGACATCCCCGGATGATCTTTACCGTCGTCATAACCGACAAGCTGAGTCTTTTCGTCATCAACACAATAAATGTTTTTTGCAAGTTTTGTATCGTACCAGTCATTTAATGGAATTCCTGATTGATAAGGATAAGAGCCTGTCAATAAAGTTGCGTGCCCCGGCCCAGTCATAGACTGCAGAATATCGTATTGAGCATAAGGAAAATAAGCACCATTTTCTATAAGATATTTAAATCCGCCGACAGCTCCGCTACTATTTTTTGCAGGCAAAAATCTGTCCTGAAAACGTGTAAGATAATCGGCCCTGAACTGGTCTATTACAAGAAGGACAATCAGCTTCGGCTTTTTTTCAAAAGACTGGGCAGCTGCCAGGGTTGAGAAACTAAAAATCAGAGCAGCAATAATAAGACGAGTATTAATTTTTTTCATGCAAATAATATACTGAATTTAAGGCATGACCATTGTTAAGATTTTGTTATTATTTGCCAGCGAAAATGATTAATGTCCGAGTAAATGACTCCAGATTCTATTTAGCTAGCGAGTATTTACCCGCTTAAGAATTAAAAACATAAAACCTTTATAATCATCTCATGACGAAAGTAGCAGAAAAAACCGCAGCTCCAGTAAACAATCATAACCTGAAAAGCGTAAAACCTTTTCGCGGCGGTCATGGAAAAGTTCCAAGTGAACAATCTACAAAAGAGATTGCAAAAACTGCTGGTGAAGTTCCAAAAGCTGATATTACTGAGCAGGCTAAAGCACTGAATGCCGCTGAAGAAGTTAAGGCAGAAGCTCCAGCTGAATCAGCGCCATCATCATCATCAAGTGCAAAAGAAGTAATGACCAAGGCTTCGAGTGTAGCGAAGGCCATTTCAAAAGTTCCGATTCTTCCGATCGTGACTCCCTCGGCAGATTCCAAAGCACTTCAAGTTTCAGAGAAAAAAGTCACTTCAGATAAAAAACCAGAGCCTCCAGTTCATGTCATTAAAAAACCAGCGGTCATCTTCATTGAAGGCTTCAGCATGTTTGGAATTTCCAACGGTGACGGCATTAAAGATATGGCCGACAACTTTCCAGGCGCGAAAAAATTCGACTGGACTGATAACGATAAGATTGTTGAAGAAATTAAAAAGCACGCTCCTGACCAGCCCGTGGTGCTTGTGGGGCACAGCTTCGGCGGTGACACGGCCATTGAAGTGGCCAACGAACTCAACTCTCCCAAACAAGGATTCCGCGCAGTCGATCTGCTCGTTTCAATTGATGCAGTTGGTATGAATAAAACAATTATTCCTGTGAACGTAAAAAGCAATTTGAATTTTTTCGGTGAAGGAATGATGCCTTTCATTCACGGCGATCCAACGGTTGCAAGAAATACAAAGTACACTCAAGTGACAAATGAGCTTCGCTCTTTAATGCATTCTAAGATGGATGACAATCCTGAAGTGCAGTTTGAGATTTTTAACAAGATCAACGACGTCCTTGGCAACAACAAGCAGGAAGACGAGCTTGTTATTGAAATCGGCGACTCCCAGGTAAAAGATATCATGGAAGCTATCCTCAAGCATTCAGGTCCTCAGGAAGCCTAAACGGCCTTTAATGTCTAAATTTTAGACAACCTCGTCTGTATTATTTTCTTTCGCCCTCATCGGATACCTAACTTCATTTAAAATCATCAAAAGAACTTTAATCAACAGGACTTTTTATGAAGGCATCAGCACTTATTTTTTCAACTCTCTCACTAATCTTTTCCAGCAATTTGTCGGCGACGGAAAATCCAAAAAGTTTAAGAGAGGCCATTGCGGTTGCAGTTAAATACAATCCAAAAACAATTTCAACAAATGAGCTTCTGGAATCCATTCATTATTCAACTCTGGCGACTAAAACAGATATGTATCCAAGAGTTTCTGTGAATTGTTCCGGATCGTATAGCGGTGGAAATACCAATTTTAATGGACTTCCTTCTGCTCCATCAAAAGGTGCCAGCGGAGATTGCGGAGTTTCTTTAAACGTAAATTTATATGATGGAAAATCTTCTTACTATGGATATAAAGCAGCAGAGGCCAGCGAAGCGGCTACGGCGGCAGCTTACAATACATCAGACTCATTGATTCCGAATACACGCGGCGGACTTGCAAACCAAGCAGTCAATATTTTCGTTTCGCTTGCCAATTCAAATGGCGCGATTGAGCACTCAAAAAAATCACTTTCATATTTAAAAATTTTTGAAAAAATTAGCGATGATTACAATTTAAAAAGTACGATCACTGAAACTGAACAAGATATAGAGCAAATGAATGATTCATTAAAGCTTCAAAAGGAATCTTTTGAATACACTGTAACGGTTCCTCCCTCAGACGATCTTGATGACCTGGACACAACAATTGGCACTCTAAAAATTCCAGCGTCAGCAGACGATGCTATCAATCTGGCACTTTCAAATGGCCCTGAAGTTATCCGCCGTAACCTTAACGTACAGATGGCAGAATTTAATTTAAAATCTATTAAAGGAAGTTTAGGCCCTTCAATTACGCTTTCAGTAAATGCTGGCAAAAGTATTTACTCAGATAAAGTTTCTTCGGCAAATAACTATAATTCAAATTCAAATAGTGTTGGCGTAATGGTCTCTATTCCAATTGGAGGAGGCGGACACTACAGAAAAAAATCTTCGGAAGCGGCCCTTGCTGCCTCAAAATCAGAAAGAGAAGCTGCAATTGCAGATGCAAAACATTCGATTTCTGAACAGTATAAGAAGCTGATTAATTTACGAAATAATTATCTTTCAAACAGTAAAAACTACACTGATCAGCTGAACTATCTTCAATCGCTGGCCGAAAGTGTAGATCAAGGGAGAACACTGACTGTCGATATTACAAAAGTACTGACGGCGATTAACACTCTTGAAAAAAGATATTATCAGTTGCAGAGGACGCAGGATGAAATCCTGACAGCACTGTTTGGAATTCAACAGGTCACAGGCCAGCTGTTTAATGAATTTGCTTTGATTTAATTAATTACAGTCATCGCCAGTTTCACGAGTGAAATACAATTCCTTGTTTCCATCATCCAATCCAATGCAAACGGGCTCTCCGTTTGTTTTTGAATCTTCCAGATATTTCACTAGATCTTCACACATAAACATATCGAGAGGAACGTGGCTCTTCAGCACTTCCTTATTCGAAAAATCCATTCCTGTAATGAAGCTTTGGCAATCCAGAATGACTTTATCAAACTTCGTGGTCTTGATATTGAAAACGTAATCCATTCCATCAGTGGGAGAATAATCCAGTAACGGCATCTTCACGATTTCACCTGCAGAAACAGTTGTTACTGACATAATAATTCCGATCAAAACGATCATCTTTTTCATATTTCCTCACTTGCTGTGACCAACAAATCGGGAGATGAAAAAAAAAGTTGAGTGTTTTAATAGAAAAAAGCGGAAATAATTGCCCGGGGGTCAAAAATCGAACAGTTAAGAAAAAGCAAAAAAAGGCCCGCATAAAGCGAGCCCCTTTTAAAAGAATTTTAGTCTTCTGGAGGACTAAAACGGAATATCATCAGATGTGAAGTTAGTATCTGTAGAAATATCGTATTCAGGGCTCGCCATTGAAGTATCGTATGTTGGTTGAGCACCAGCACCGTCTTTCGAAGCTCCAGCGGAAGCGTTAGCAGCAGGGCCTCCGATGAACTGAACAGTCTTCGCTACGATTTCTGTCGTATAACGCTTCTGTCCTGATTTATCATCCCATGAACGAGTTTGTAGAGACCCTTCAAGAAATGCTTGTCTTCCTTTTGCAAGGTATTGGTTACAAAGCTCAGCAAGTTTTCCCCAAACAACAACTCTGTGCCATTCAGTTCTTTCTTGTTTTTGTCCTGCTTTGTCTGCCCATGATTCGCTTGTAGCAACTGTAAAGTTACATACTGCCATACCACCTGGAGTGTATTTCAACTCTGGATCTTGACCTAAACGACCTAGGATAATTACTTTGTTAACACTCATGAGATCTCCTTTTGTGTTCACAGTTAATGTATTTGTTTGAAACTAACTGCTACGTGTGTGTTGTTTAATGGACGTCATTAAACGTTAATTCTCTCAGGAGCAAAAGAAGAATTATCTTACAAAATATTAAATTATTACTTTAGTTAGGTTCTTTTAGCAGATGCTTCAGAAACTGACGGCATAACACTCTGTTTTTGGGCCCAGAAATCTGCAACCTGCTGACGCGCGACTCTAACATCACGCTTATATGAAGTAGCGTCAAATCCGCAATGCGGACAAGCGATCTGCTTTTTATAATCTGACCTTATGGCCAGCTCAAAGAATCCCCAAACCGCAAAAAAAACCACTCCACTCTCCACTCCAAAAAACGGGTAAAGGGTAGCAGCTATCATCAGCGACGTTAGAGAAATTTGCACAATATTTTTTTTACTGAGTCTCGGTGATGTCGTTACATTTCTTTCTGTACGACAAAGCGGACAAAAGAAATTGCGGTCTTTGTTTTTATATTTATATACACGGTCTACTAAGGGCTTATTTTTCACTCGATTCTCCTCCGATAATTCTACTCTTTCCCAAGGCACATTATTAGTAGGAAAAAAAGAGGCGATCCAGATCCCCCGCGGGATCTGGTGTTTGGATGTTGTCTTGTGTGGAGTGCACCGTGCACGGTATGAAGGTAGGTAGTGATGGGATTTCCGAG
>JACMRM010000190.1 GCA_014376445.1 Bacteriovorax sp.
GAGCGGGCCTGAGTATGAAGCACTTCGCTCTCAAGTCATAGAAGAGCTGGAAAAATTAAAAGATGAAAATGGATTAAAGCCACTTGCCCAGGTTTTAAAGCGAGAGCAGGCCAATTTACTTTTTCTTCCACCTGATCGCACTGGGGACTTAATCGTTGCTAATTCTGCTCATTATAATTGGGTGGAAGATGTGTCTGATGATCTCGTGCTCTTTAAAGAATCATTGAAGGGTGGATACAAACAAGCTGTCCTTCCGGGGACGGAAGAAGGGATGTGGACACCGTTTGTGATTAAGGGGCCGGGGGTTAAGAGAGGGTATCAGATTGAGAAACCGATTAATCATATTGATCAGTATGCGACGTTGCTTAAGTTGTTGAAAATCGTAGCTCCTGCCCATAAAAAGGGGCGAGTTTTGGATGAGATACTTAAGTAAGAATCGGCAAGTTGTTATTATTTAAAAAAACTATTTTAATTTTTTTAAAAGTAGTTAGAATAACTAAATGAAAAAAATAAATACAATTATTGTTCTCTCATTATTAACTTTGAGTTTTGGTTGTAAGAAGCAGGCGGCTACTGCTACTGCGACATCGACTTCATCGCCGTATATAACTGTTGCTCAATTGTCCGGAATAGCAGATGGACCGTGCAAAATTGTTGTAGGAAATTCGCTCGGAACGAACTTTGCCGGATCCTCATATCTAACTTCGTTTAGCAGTAATGCTAGCGGGACATACAGCCTAGATGTAGCCTTTTACACAGGTACTGTTTGTCAATTCGGTGGCACTCCTATGTTTAGCTTCAGTCAGTCTGGAGTTATTTCTCCACAAGGAGCTGCAACTTCACCTTCTGGAGCTACCCAATTAATCTTCACTGTTACAGCCAATTATGTAACTCCATATTCTGCAGGTTGGGCTACTAATTTAAACAATGCCTGTGGAATAGGTGCAATTTTTTCAAACGGTGCAACCCATAATGTGACCGGAATGAATTGCGCGAGTACTTCTGCGGCAAATGGAATAATCAACTTTTCTGCGACTAACGCTGCACTTTATAATGTAGCCACTTTAAGCGGTAAAGCTTTTTCAATTGGAATCCCTACTAGTGTTTGGGAAATTGGAAATGGTGGTTACCCAGCAAGCACTGGTTTAAACTTCACTTATAGATAAAAATAAAATTAACTACACCAGCCAGCGATCACAATTCGCTGGTCTTTGGTAACTTCACTAACCATATGCTCGAAACCAAAAATCCCAGAAAGAAATAAAATAATTTTTCCATAAGCTAATGGATGGAATACTTCCATTTGTGCAGATTCTTTCTTTTTAAAGCGAAGTTCCCCTCCCAAAATATTTGTATGATCCAGATTAAGCGAGAGCGAAAACCCTAAAAAACGAGAACCATCATCATGCCAAATTCCATCTTCATCATCGGGGGCAGATCGAATGGCGATAATATGCTCAAGCGTCTCAAAATCTAAATATTCAGCGAGAAAATTTCGAAGTATCCCATCAGGCTTTGAGATTTTCAAAAAGTATTGATCGAGTGCTAACCAGTTTTTTTGCTCAACAAAGTCTCTGACTATCAGCTCAATCGGAAAATCGACAAGGACAAAACCATGTTCAAGAAGTTCTGCGTTTTTAATCATGAGTCTTATTCATGGGATCGAGTTCAGTGTCTTCCATACAAAGATAAATACGTTCTTTGGAAACTCCTCTATCTATAAGCTGTTGCTTCACTTTCTGAAGCATCCATAATCTCATGGGACGACTATAGCGAATTTTATTATCAAAACTTCGAACAAATTCTTGCGCAAGAAGATCTGAGTCAGGGTAATTTTTTTGAAACTTTTGGTAAACTTCTTTGGTAAATCTAACAACACCCAAAGAGATATAACGAATTTTTTCAGCGGGAATACAATCTAATAATTGATCAGCGAGTTCTTCATAACTTTCAATAAATTGATCGTCATAAATAATCGGATCAAAGTGAATGCCAATGGGAAAGCCCAAAGAATTTAATTTTGCAATGGCCTCCAACCGACTTTTTAGAGGTGGAGTTTTCAGGTCATTATTTTTAATCCGGTGAGCAGGAGAAAGAGAAAAGCTTGTAACGATATTAGAAAGCGGCTCTTCTTTTAACAATTCTTTTATATTAACTGATTTTGTTCTGAGTTCTAAGTTACAAAGTGGCAGCTCTTTGAAGAGTTTGAAGTAATGATTGATTTCTCCGCTTAGACTTGTAAGTGCAAGTGAATCGCTATATTCGCCAGCATGAAACCAGACTGTTTGCTCGGCATTTTTGGCGTGATAATCAGCAGCCACTTTTTTAATTTCAAGCCCAATTTCTTCGTGGTTTAAATAAAGAACGATATCAGGAGAATGAAAATATCCCTGGAGATAACAATAATTACATTCATA
>JACMRM010000191.1 GCA_014376445.1 Bacteriovorax sp.
GAGCGGGCCTGAGTATGAAGCACTTCGCTCTCAAGTCATAGAAGAGCTGGAAAAATTAAAAGATGAAAATGGATTAAAGCCACTTGCCCAGGTTTTAAAGCGAGAGCAGGCCAATTTACTTTTTCTTCCACCTGATCGCACGGGAGATTTAATCATCGCCAACTCTGCACATTATAATTGGGTAGAAGATGTATCAGATGATCTCGTTCTCTTTAAAGAATCATTGAAAGGTGGCTACAAGCAAGCTGTTCTTCCGGGGACGGAAGAAGGGATGTGGACGCCGTTTGTGATTAAGGGGCCGGGAGTGAAGAAGGGGTTTCAGATTGAAAAACCAATAAATCATATTGACCAGTATGCAACCCTGCTTAAATTATTGAAAATCAAAGCTCCTGCCCATAAAAAGGGGCGAGTATTAGATGAAATACTTAAGTAAGAATCGGCAAATTATTATTATTAAAAAAAACTGTTTTAATTTGTTTAAATGCGTTTAGACTAACTAAATGAAATCAAAAACACTGATATTGGTCACTCTTTTTATTACTCTAACGACAGCATTTGGGTGCAAGAAGCAGGCGACGTCGGCAACTGCTACGACCACTGCAACCGCAACAAGTAAAGCGACGCTGTCTTCTTGGCACACTTCAAATTCGGCATGGGCGATTAGACTGGATTTAGCTGCCAACACTTCAGGATCAAACTTCACTCTAATTGTTAAATTTTCTGATAACTCCGAAATTCACTGTTCAAGTACCCAAATGTCAGGGACTTCTACTAGTGGAACCTATAACGCTGGAACGTGCGTTAATGCCTTTGGCGGAACCTTTGGTAATCCTAACATGAGTACAACAACTGGAGCTGCAACTTTTGATACTGGTGGAGCTGGGTCTTACTCTAATTCTGGTTCAGCACTGACTCTGTGTTCAAACGGTGGCAGTTGCTCTACTTACTATTAATACCGCCATTTTCAAATAGTATAAATTATTGAACGAATAAGTTGGATAATGCTTACCAATAGTTTTTGCTAACTGCACCACCCCGCAATCACAATTCTCTCTCCGAAAGTAACGGCACTAACCATGTGCTCATAACCATAAAGCCCGGAGAGAAAAATAATTATTTTGCCATAAGGCTGTGGCTTAAATATTTTTTCCGGATTTGACCCTTTAATTTTAAATCTCAATTCACCACCAACAATATTTTCATTTTTTAAATTAAGCGAAAGAGAAAATCCTAAATAGCGTGAACCATCATCATGCCAAATACCGTCTTCATCTTCAGGCGCCTTTCTGATGGCAATGATATGATCCAGTTTTTCAAAATCTAAATACTCGGTAAGAAAATTGCGAAGCAGTCCATAAGGACGAGATATTTCTAAAAAATATTGATCTAGGGAATACCAGTTTTCAGTTTGAATAAATTCTAACACACTAGGTTCAAGTGGAAAATCAACAACGATATGGCCGGATTCTAAAAGTTTTGAATTTTTAATTATTGTATTATTCATGAGTCTTGTTCATAGGATCGAGTTCAGTGTCTTCCATACAAAGATAAATTCGCTCTGGGGCCACACCTCTATCGATTAATTGCTGTTTCACTTTCGAGAGCATCCAAAGTCTCATAGGCCGGTTATAACGAATTTTATTATCAAAGCTTCTTACAAATTCCTGTGCGAGAAGATCAGATTCTGGATAATTTTTTTGCACTTTTTGGTAAACTTCTTTGGTAAATCGAACGACACCTAAAGAAATATAACGAATCTTATCGGCTGAAATAAAATCAAGCAATTGATCGGCCAGCTCTTCATAGGTTTCAATAAACTGATCATCATAGATAATTGGATCAAAGTGAATTCCAATGGGAAATCCATTGGCATTCAACTCACGGATCGCTTCGAGACGATTTTTGAGTGGAGGAGTTTTTAAGTCATTACTCTTTACTCTATGTGCAGGAGATAGAGAAAAGCTGGTAATTATATTCTGCAGTGGCTCTTCTTTTAAGAGCTCTCTGATATTTACTGATTTGGTTCTTAGCTCCAGGTTGCAATAGGGAAGATTTCTAAACAATTTGAAGTAATGACCTAGTTCACCGCTTAAGCTGGTAAGGGCCAGGGAATCACTGTATTCACCAGCGTGAAACCAAATATTATTTTTAGGGTGTAGAGTATGATAAACACTAGCCACGCGTGCAATTTCGAGTGCTATCTCTTCATGGTTTAAATAAAGAACTATATCGGGTGAATGAAAATACCCCTGGAGGTAGCAATAATTGCATTCATATATGCAGTTATAGGCATGGACGAAATAATAATGAGGCTCGCCCGAGAGACCGTAGGCCGGAGGAGCAAGCTTAACTAATTGCCCTTTTTTCTCCCCAAGAAATAAATTTAAGTTTGTGCGCTTTTGGAGATATGGTTTTTTAACCCTTCCAAAAACATCTTCCACCTTGTCGATTTTTTGAATGAGCGAATTGGGGTATTTTTTTAGGATTTCTAAAACTCTTGGATGATCGAGCAATTGCTTTTCGATATAAATAACTTCAAACATTAGAAGTTTCCATCAAAGGTTTTTTTAAAATTTTCATAAGAGAAAATCTTTAAAGCATTTTTTACTTGCTCCAAATCACGAGACGAATTTATTCTCATAGATAAATTTAACCAATCTTCTTCAAAGTCAAAATCATAGGTTGGATTAATTTTAGCGTCTTGCAAAGGTGATAAAGCCACTTCAATTGATGCTCGTATCTTTACGGTAATTGGGTTTAATTGCTCACCTAAAAATTGCAAAAGAAGCTTGGTTCGTTCTTTGGGAAGTTTATCTAATTGCTTAATGGCCAGGACTTCGGGATTATTTTTTAACTGGTTTTGAGTGACATTTTTTAGTCTGAGTCCTTCTAACATCGACTGAAGCTTTCTAAGTTGAGTAGTCGTGAAGTAAAAGTCTGAATCGTCTAAAAAAACAGTATCACTTTTAATTGCTGGTTTTTTTAAAATTTGAATTTCTTCTTTTTGAAATTCGTTTAATAGTTTTTCTGAAAATAGAGAAGCTTCCTCTTTTACAAATTTACAAATATCAATTTCAGCATTTTTCATCTCATCAGAAATAATTTTGAGAGAGAAAAATGGTTTTTTAAATAGATTAGCTGCTGAAGCCACTGCCCATAATTCGCGATCAACAATATTAGCGAAATGAGAAAGTTTATTTTTCTCGTCATGATCAAGCACTCTGTTATGTGCCGTAATGCAGTCATTTACCGCATTAGTATTTGAACTTGTGTAGGATTTAAATTCTAATTTCTCAGCGTGATGAGCATAACTGGTTCTAATCCAGACGAGGTCGTGCAATTTAAGTTTTTGATTTAAACTTCCCGCGACACCGAGATTATAAACATGAGTAATTGATTCATTGTAAGTTGCCAGAACGCTGATTGTTTTTTCACTGGCAGCATGAGGACCTTCACCGGTAATGAGCAAATAATATTCATCACTTTTTAAGAGTCCATCAAAAAAGAAATCAACAGGTTTAAAAGAATAGGCCGATAAAAAAGCTTGAGCCTCTCCACGATGGGCAAAGGTTAGAAGTTTCATTATTCGTACCTTA
>JACMRM010000192.1 GCA_014376445.1 Bacteriovorax sp.
AACAACGGTATTATGAATCAAATTGATGAAACCAACAGAGAAATTGAAAATATTGTAAAAATTATTAATGAGATTGGTACCAAAACAAAAGTCATTAACGACATCGTTTTCCAAACTAAACTTCTTTCTTTTAATGCTTCAGTGGAGGCTGCTCGTGCCGGTGAACAAGGAAAGGGTTTTGCCGTTGTCGCGGAAGAAGTTGGAAATCTTGCAGCCATGAGTGGAGCCGCTGCTTTAGAAATCACCAATATGCTTGATGGAAGTATAAAAACAGTTGAAGGAATTGTCAGAGATTCAAAAGAAAAAATTGGAAAGCTTATATTAGATGGAAAAGAAAAAGTGGAAACTGGATCTCGTGTTGCCCATGAATGCGAAGAAGTTTTAAATGAAATAGTTTCTTCTGTAGCAAGTGTCTCAAAAATGATCACTGAAATATCTACTGCCAGTCAAGAGCAAGCTCAAGGGGTTCATGAAATGACAAAAGCTATTGCTCAGCTTGATCAAGTGACACAACAGAATTCTGCTAATTCAGCGGAGTCTGCTAATGCAGCCGGAATTCTCTCGAATCAAGCTGAATTGCTTAATTCTTTAGTTCAAAAATTGGTTCAAACGGTTGAAGGCGGTGAAGCCGTATTCGTGAATAATAGTGAGGTATCAAATATTAATTTCAACCCAGAAGTAAACATTGCCATTACAAAACGAAAGATTACTAAAGCGAGTAGCAATTCTAATTTAGTCCACATGAAAGATCAGAAAATTGATTTAGCAAAAAGTGGCTTGCCTTCAAATAATGACAAAAGATTTGAAGATGTGTGAATATTGAATTGGACTGTAATTAATGTGCCAAAAAATATGCAACGAGGAGCATTTTTAGACAATTTATCGTTATGTCTCCTCAAACAGCAAAAAGAGTTATATGGCCATTTGTAGATCCTTCAAGCGTTCCAGAGTCCAACCGCTTGCAAGACTTTCGTGACTTTCGAGATAAAATTAAGAACACCTATAAAAGTTTCTTATGGTCTATTGGTATGTACGCTAATGCGACTAAAATGACGGCGTCCTGGAAAATTCAGAAAAACATTTTTCAGGATTAAGAAAAGTGCATTAGGGTTTAAATTCCGAAATCGCCTCAATAAATATTTTACCAAATTTCTTAAGCTTCTTAGGCCCAACTCCAAAAAGACTTTCAAGTTCACTTAAGTCTTTTGGTTTTGTTTGCGCCATCTCTAAAAGAGTTTTATCAGGAAAAATCTTATAACTTTTAGTCCGTTTCTTTTTTGCTAAATTAGTACGGAAAATTTTGAGATTTTCGAAAAGTGTAAGTTCAGTTCCATCGGCAGTTTTAAATTCTTTGGCTATCGTTGGTGTTAATTTTTTCTTCGTTTTCTTTTTTATTTGTGGAGAAATTTTCTCGATGCTCTTTTTATAATCGCTCCTAAGGAAAACTTCTTCCTTACCTTCTAAGACTTTAATCGCTCTTCGCGTGAGTTTTAATTCCGACTTGCCATCCATTAACATTTTTAAATGGCCTTGAGCAATCAGCTGTCGATAGACTGAAAACCAGAGTGCTGGCTCGCCCTCATGACGATTAACCATGTATTGAACGTTGTATTTTTGTTTTGTTTCATAAACAGCCTGAAGTGCAATAATGGCCAATTCAGTGGCATTGAAATGCTTGGCAGTTGGAGCCAGACATGTATCGCAGTTTTCACAAGGCCCAAGATAAGGATCATCAAAATAACCGAGTAGAACTTCACGCCTGCACTTTGTGGTTTCACAAAAACCTAATATGGCATCAAGCTTTTCATCACTAACACGTCTTCTGGCGGCAGTTTTTATTCCCTTATTTGTAATACGTTTTAATAAGACTAGATCAGCCAGTCCATAAAGCATCCAGGCGTGGGAAGGTAGCCCGTCTCGTCCAGCACGACCAGTTTCTTGATAATAGGACTCTAGGCATTTAGGAAGATCCATATGTGCCACAAAACGCACGTCAGGTTTATCGATCCCCATTCCAAAGGCAATGGTGGCAACTACTATAATAGATTCTTCGTTAATAAATTTTTCTTGAACA
>JACMRM010000193.1 GCA_014376445.1 Bacteriovorax sp.
AAAAAATTTATCATCCCTAATTACTGTTGCCATTCAACACAAGGCCAGTGATATCCATATTCGTACTAATGAGGTCCCATGCCTTCGTATAAGAGGTGATCTGGTACCCATTCAGACGAAGTCATTCTCTGTTGAAGATATCAACGATATCATGAAATTATTGGTTGGAGGCGGAACTCAAATTACAGAGCTAAGTCAAAAAACTGAAATTGACGGAGCTTTTGGAATTGATGATCTTTGCCGTGTGCGTTTTAATATCTTTCGCTACTTTGGACAATATGGAATTGTATTACGAGTGATTAATACTCAAGTACCGAGCCTAGCTTCTCTGGATATGCCAAAAATTATCTCTCGCATCGCTCTTCAAAAGCGCGGAATGATTTTGGTAACCGGAGCGACTGGATCTGGTAAAAGTACAACTTTAGCCGCGATGATTAATCATATCAATGAAAATTGTGGATCACATATCATCACCATTGAAGACCCAATTGAGTATTTACATCCTCAGAAAATGTCTCGAATTTCTCAGCGCGAAATTGGAAAAGACACTGAAGATTTTAATAGTGGTCTGCGTTCTGCTTTAAGACAAGATCCAGATGTCATATCGATTGGAGAAATGCGCGATCCAATCACTGCCAGTATAGCACTCAAAGCTGCAGAGACCGGGCATGTGGTTTTTTCTACATTACACACGACTAATACAGTGACGACTATCGGTCGTATTATTTCAATGTTCCCCACTAACGAACAACCTGAAGTGCGAAAAAGACTTGCTGAGAATTTATACGCGATTATTGGACAACGTATGCTTCCTGGAAAAAAGGGTCGCACCGTTATTGCTCAAGAAATCATGGTTACTTCTGCAGGGATTAGAGATTGTATTGCAGGAAAAGATGATATCAATCGAATTCCACTTATCCTTTCACAAGGTCAGGGAAAATCGACAAATGGTGGTCAAACTTTCGATCAGCATATTATGTATTTATATCAAAAAGGATTTATTGAGAAAGAAGTTGCACTTGATGCAGTTTCATCTCAATCAGATTTTATTCAAAAACTTATTGTTGAATAGCCATTAATCTTCAATGACTATCGTATCAGCTAACATGTCATGAATAGATAAGCGTTTTTTAGAAAAAAATGGTGTTATAAATCCTGCAATTATCACAATACTCAACGGCTTAAATATAAGCTCTCTCTTGAATGCTTGAGTAATTGAAATAGTGTATTTTCCATTTCCTCGGACTCTTAAGCCCATTATTTTTTTTCCAAAACTATTATTAAAAAATGCTACAGGTATGACTATTAAGAAAAAAAGAGCAATTAATCCGCTGCCTCCCATGATAATTTTCATTACTATTTCTTCAGGAATCATAAATTTTAATTTATAGCTATCCATGAAATATTGAACAAGTTTTCGCAAAATTGGAGCAGAGAATTTTACTATAAATAATATTGTGGCTAAAAAAATTATGTCTAATCCAAAGGCCACTGCTCTCTTAGGCAATGGTGCAAAAGAATACTCATCTTTTAATTCAACGTTTTCTTGATCTTGAATCTCCATGGCCATTGCTGAACGAGTTTTTGTTCTAGGAATAGCACCTTCATCAAGTGCTAAACTTTTTTGCTTCCTAGCGACCACATGAGTGTCTTTTACTTGTGATTCAGCTTTAGTTTGCTTTTCTTCGTATTTTATTTTAGGGAGAACTGCCTCGAACTCCCAATCTTGATTTTCCGTTTTTTCATTCGGAATTTTACTATCGGAAAAGCCTTTATGATTGGTCATAGATATCCCTAAAAATTAATATTGATCAATTCTTTTTACGACTTGGTTTAGTCTTGTCTGAGCTGTATCACAGAGGCTTTTCCATTCATCATGAGTAAGTTTATTGTCTAGATTGAGGAGCAGTTTACCAAGCTCGGAAGAAGAGCGGTTGAACTCTTTTAGGAGTTCAACCGCTAATACTTCATCTTCTAAGTTTTCTAGTTTATCGAGGATTCGTTCAATTTCGTTATTATCTATCATTTTTATTTTGAAGCAGTTTTCTTAGGTTTTAATGTTTTTACAATATCATTGGCAACCATTACTGACTCTTCCAACACAACATCTTGTCTTAAAGATTTAATCCATTCATCTTTACGCTGTTCGAAATCTTTTGCCCATTTCTTCATATCACCTGGACGAATATTTTCATGGGCCTTAAGTGAATCTTCAAAATTTGTTACA
>JACMRM010000194.1 GCA_014376445.1 Bacteriovorax sp.
CAAAAGAGTTGAAGAAATTAAATTAGACATACAAATGCTAGGTGATCTGGAGATTCAAATTGAAACCCCTTCATCTAAATTGCAATTAGGGTCCTTGGGTCTTATTCGTTGCAACGGGCAGGAAAGATATTATTTTATCTCGAGCACATCTGGCGGCTCAATGATGATGATTGATGAAAAACCTATTCTTGTTATATCTGTTTTTTCTCCGATTGGAGATGCGGCCCTTGGACTCAGTAAAGGCGAAAGCTTCGAAGTCGAGACTCCAAAAGAGACCAGACAATATGATGTTGTCGAAGTTTATTGATATAAAAACCTGCATTTCTTATATGAAAATTACCCTGTCTAAATCCTGAGAGATCTTGTTCAATTTTGAAGGCCTGTAGAAATTTATTCATTTCAACTTCATTAACACCAGGGCCTTGATCAAAAATACATCCTTCAATTGAGTCGTCCGTCGCTTCAGCATTGACAAGAATGTTTCTGATTACTGTCTGAATCATGTCCGGGTCTATAATCACGAGTCAATTAAGAAAGTGGATATCACTGAAAGAGAGAAAGAAATTTCTCATTACATCACACAAGGCAAGACGAATAAAGAAATCGGCGCAATCTTAGGTTGCTCTGAACATACAATTAAATGTCATAAAAGTAATTTGATGAGAAAGCTGGGATTGAAGAATTCAGCAGAGATTAGTGCTTGGGCCATCAGACAAAAACTCTAATTATACATTCGTACTAAAACAGAGCTTCGAAATATTTTCGAAGCTCTGTTTGTAAAAAAATTATTCTTGAACATTCACACCACATCTTACTGCAGCTTTTTGAGTCGTTAAATGTCCGTTCATATCGTTGTTTAACATTTCATCGATTTCATCTTTTGAAACATTATACCAAATGTCGCTGTTGATCGCTTCAAGTGAATCAGAAATACATTGATATTGTTCAGATGTAATTGTGTTGTTGTGATCAGCTGCAAAGGCGCTTGATCCGATGATGCTAAAACATATAACTGACATAAGAAGTGCTTTCATGTGTGCCTCGCTGGAAGGTTATTTTATAAAGGGGTTATATCATTTTCCCGGAGCCTTTTGTGTCAGGATCCATTTATTTGAAAAATTTACAAATTTGTCATAAATCTGGCAATAAATCTGGGTTTCCGCTCTAATAGATTCAAGAAAATACCTCTTGCGCACCGTTCTTCATCACTGTAAAGAGTTTGACAGGAAGAGCAGTAAAACATTAGAATTCTACGACTTTTCCAATAATTTTTTCCAGGATTAAGACTCAATGAAACTTATTAGTTTACTCTCTGCTTTAGTACTATCGACTTCATTACTCTCAAGTGTTGCTTTCGCTGAAGAAGCTAAAAAAGAAGAAGCTGCTCCTCCTGCTCCTGTTTATCAGGAAGCTGGATTTAACTTCGTTGGTGCATCTTTGGGAATTGCAAAGCCGGTTGGGTCAAATCTGAGCGTGCCTTTGAGATTTAACTATGGTGCAGAATTCAGCCATGCACTTCATACATGTTTTGCAGTAGGTGCCTTTGCTTCAAGAAACAATGGTGTTTACTCTCATTCTTCAACTGTTGATTTCGGAATTACACGTATTGGTCTTCAGGCCATTTTCAGCCCGACTTTCGATAGTTATTTTGATGTAAGAGCTGGGTACAGTTTTCTTGATGCTTCAATCAAAGTAGGAAACGTAACTATCAACAGCTCTTCTGATTCTCATCCATTGTTCGCTGGCCCGGGATTTGGATTTATCCTTCCAGTCATGGATAAATTAGTCCTGTCTCCTAATTTACATTACGCTCGTTTCTTCAAGACAAATGACTCGGAAGCATTCAATGTTTTTGATGTTATGTTAACTCTTCGTTACACACTTTAATTCTTTAGATTTATATTTCAAAAAAAAGGGAGAATTCATATTCTCCCTTTTTTTTTAATTGAACACTAATTATGAGGCAGATTAGATTACTTATAGTTTTGATTCAATGAAAGAAGGGATCTGCTCAGCACTGTCAACCACGATCATTCCAACAAATCCGTCAGCAGTAGGTACTGCAAGGTAAGTTGAATTTTGGGCCTGCGCCATCATCGTTTTTCCATTGAAAACGAACATGTATGTAGCATCAGAGTCTACTTCAAGAAAAAGGTTGTAGTTAGATTCTGTTCCACCATAAACATCAGTCTTAACTACTTTCATTACGTGTGCATTAGCAGTCGTGATCGGGCATTTGCCGTCGCTTCCAGTTGTGCATTTGAATGAGTAAGGAGTTGCAGCGAAAAGACTTGTCGATAGAACTAAAAAAGCAAGTGCCGTCATTAATTTCATATTTTCCTCCAGATTGAAAATTTTGTTGCTTGATTTTAAGAACGAATCAGACTCTATAGCAAATTAATTTTCTTCAATTTATGAAAAAATACTGGATACTTCTGCGTTGCCGGTGATTTAGGCGACTATGTTATGGTTGATTCCCTATATCATTTCTATTCAACACCCGGTTGATGATGAACTTGCCATTTATTGTATCGGGTAAGAAGCAGAAGTCCTGGAATTGAAATTACGATTGAAACGATGAAGTACATTTCCCATCCCAGACTTTTCATAATAAAGCCTGATGGTGTCTGCACAAGCGTTCGGGTAATCGCCATAAAGCTCGTCAAGAGTGCAAACTGAGTTGCAGTGTAACGTTTATCACAGATATTCATCATAAAGGCAGTAAAGGCCGCTGTCGCAAGACCACTGCAGATATTTTCCACACAGACGGCCGTAACCATCATTGGATAATTGTGACCGAGTTTTGCCAGCAAAAAAAATGAAAATCCGGAGAGTGCTTGAATTATTCCGAAGATCCACAACGATTTTTTAATTCCCCATTTCGAAAGAACTGCTCCTCCGACTAATGTTCCACCGATTGTGGAAAACATCCCGACGCCTTTTAAAACTGCACCGATATCTGTTTTGGTAAATCCAAGATCCATCATAAATGGAGTTGTAAGTGCCATTGCAAATGCAACGTCGAGTTTGTATATCAAAATAAAGATAAGCATTTCGACAGCACCGGCACGGCTGAAAAATTCAGTGAATGGTTTATAAACGGCTTCAGTTAAAGTTTTCGGAGGTGCTTCAGAATTTTTTGGTTCAGGCCCAAAAATGCTGGCAACAATACCGACTAGCATACACGCAGCCATAATTAAATAAACACTCGACCATGGGATGTGGTCTGAAAGAATAAGTGCAAGTGCACTTGAAACGATCATCGCAATCCTGTAACCCATAACATTGACGCTGGCACCGGCACCTAATTCATTTTCATCCAGCACTTCGATTCTGTAAGCATCAATGGCGATATCCTGGCTGGCGCTGAAAAAAGCAACACACACAGCGAAAAAGGCCATGTACTTGGGAGTCAGTTGTGGATCACAAAATCCAAGAGAAGCAATTGTGATTACAAGTCCGAGTTGAGTCAGCAGAATCCATCCACGACGGCGTCCTAGAAGAGGTGGAACATAGCGGTCCATTATTGGCGACCAGATAAATTTCAATGAGTAGGGTAGACCGACTAGAGAAAATAATCCAATTGTTCCAATGTCGACGTTGGCCGTTTTCATCCAGGCCTGAAGAGTTCCTGCAGTCAGTCCCAGTGGAAGTCCTGAAGCAAAACCCAGGAGAAGAACGACGAGCATTTTAGTGCTGGCAAAAACATTGAAGATCGATCTCATAGCTGTCCCTTAAAAAAGTGAATAATTAATTTTGACATTAATTCCGGGATTAATCTTCAAAAAACTGCTTTTAAAGGGACATTAGAAGAAACCGACTTTGCCTAACGGTTATTAAAATCAAAATAAATATTCTGACCGATTTTAACGAAGCCTTCTTTCTGATAAATTGAATTCGAAGTCGAATTTGTCAGATCAATAAATAATGTCACAAACTCCTTGCAGTCATCTATAATTCTTTGAGCGGTAAGTTCGACAACTGGGCTGGCATCACCTTTCGGGATGGTATAAAAAGCACAGAAGTAGATATTGTGGAAGTCGTAGTTAGGGGCGAGCTGTTGTACGAGTGAAGAGTTGTATAATCTTCCCAAGAATGAGTAGGCAAAGATAGGTCCATTCAGATAAACAAAGTTTAATAATGTCTTGAGAGGTAGAAATATGAAAAATTCAAATTTTTTTAGTGCCAGTAATATTAGTTATATATTTTTATTTCTATCCTTTTTCTTTTTCTTTTATCATCTTTCAAATATACCTAGAACTTTTTTTGATGAGTTTCATTATATACCAGCAGCAAAACAATGGCTTCTAATGAATCCGACTTCTAATTTAGAGCATCCTCCAGTAGGAAAATACTTAATAGCCACAGGTATAAAATTTTTTGGAGACAACCCAATAGGTTGGAGGGCCAGTTCAGCAATTTTTGGAGCAATATCATTAGCTGTAGTATTTTTAATTGCTGAAATTTTGTTTAAAGATCTGATTGTTGCAACTCTTATCGGTTTGATTTCAATGTTCAATTTTTGGTTTTATGTTCAGTCAAGAATTGCGATGCTCGATATTTTTATGGTTAGTTTTTTATTATTAGCTTTTTACTATTATTTAAAATACAGAATCCATAATGTTTCGTACTTTAATTTTTATTTATCTAGTGTGTTTTTTGGTTTGTCGGTTGCCGTAAAATGGTCAGCTGTTTTTATTTATCTACCTTTTTTCCTTCTTATTATTCTATCAAATTTAAATAAAAAGAAAATCTTTGAAATGTTTATTTTTGGTGCTGTTTCGGTAATGATATATTTTTTTACTTTTCTTCCTTATCTGTTTGTAACTGGAAATTACAAAATGAGCTTAAGTGATATTATTTTTAAGACACCATTTTTAATGCTTAAACTTCAAGAATCTGTTCCTGCCAATCACCCCTATGCAAGCCCATGGTATACATGGCCAATTATGATTCGTCCTATTTGGTATGAATTTATTCAAAGTGTAAATCATTTTTCGTTCAGAGGAGTTGTGCTTTTAGGTAATCCACTACAAATGTTTCTTGGGGCTATTTCTGTGACCTGGATTTTAATTAATATAAAAAAGGTATCAAAAATCACTTCCGCGATACTCATACTTTTTTTAAGTTCTTGGCTTGTATGGGCGATTACTCCAAGGAAATTATCCTTTTTCTACTACTATTTTCCATCAGCTATATTTTACTCATTTTTGATTCCTTTATGTATCAGGGAATCTTTTGATATTAAAATGCAAAGATTAATTTTAGGTTTTATTACTATTCTTTCTTTAGGGATTTTTTTGTATTTTTTTCCAATTTTGAGTGGCGAAGAGGTACTGATGAGTATTCGAGCTAAATGGCATTGGTTAGATACTTGGATTTAATTTAAAAGGAGGAACGAAGTCCTCCCTTTTTTAATTTTTTATAATTAGTCCATACAAGAAAATGATTCATTATCGCTATAACATGGGTTAAATGTTGGCGATGGTGAATATGTTGGCTCTGGAGTGTAAGTTGGCACTGGAGTGTAAGTTGGCTCTGGGGTGTAAGTTGGCTCTGGAGTGAAAGTTGGCTCTGGAGTGAAAGTTGGCTCTGGAGTTTTTGTTGGCTCTGGAGGGTTTGTCGGCGCCGGAGTTGGAGTTACTTCTTTTTTCCCACTACATATAACTGCGATGATTATTACAGCTGCAACCAAAAGAGCAATCTTTACAGAAGCTTTTCCACCTGACCAGCTCGCACCATGAGAGTAAGTTGAGTTCAGTTTACTTACAGCGAATGTTTTCGCTTCAGAAGCTGACATGTTGTTTTGTTTAATAATGTCGGTAATTTTTTGTACTTCATTTTGAGAAACTTTGTCTTTGATTCTAGACATTGTGAAGTTAACCAGGTCTTCGTTAGATAAACCTTTTGATTGTAGGTTTGCAATTTGAGTTTCGAAATCACTCATCGATTCATTGAAATAAGCATTGTCAGTTTGATTCCATTCAACATTTAAACGATAGTTTAATTGGTCAAACGATTGGGTCATTTGAGATTGCATTTCCATTTTTTCAGCGTTGATTTGATTCGCGTACACTGATGTAAGCGAAGCAATAATAATTGTTGCGATAATTTTCTTTAACATAGTTCCTCCATATAAATTTGATGCTCACTTCTAATACAAAGAGAAAAAAAATGCAAACTAAAACAATGCACAGCAGATAGATCCTACTTATCAAAGGGTTAGGCAATTTATTCACATGTTTTCAGTGTAAAAAATACACATTAACTAAAATAAGGAAAAATTTCCTCTATATTAAGGGTTATGAAATTAATCCTTCTCATCTTTTTTTATTCATTCTCAACGATTATTTACTCAACTGAAGTGGATTTAAATGATGTTGTGTTATCAGCTAACGACAGCAGGGCTTATGCTAATATACGTGAGTCAAAATCAAGGTATATTAATAAAGAAAATGTCTCAATAGTTTTAG
The DNA here is from genome assembly GCA_014376445.1 of Bacteriovorax sp. Taxonomy (GTDB): domain Bacteria; phylum Bdellovibrionota; class Bacteriovoracia; order Bacteriovoracales; family Bacteriovoracaceae; genus Bacteriovorax. The sequence goes on from JACMRM010000194.1 coordinate 6,474, forward strand.
AAACATATAAAGATAGCTATAAACTTGGGATCATTAAATCGATCATTGATGATTCTAAAATCAACAAATGTGCTTCAAAACTACTATTGAATTTGAGTCAATCACTTCACACAGATCAAGATAATGACGTAGAAAATGCAATCTTAGCTCTTAGATTAGATAATGCAATTGATGACGTCACCGTCTCGATTTTAATACGTAGTCTTAAAACTAAAGTTTCTTTAAGTTTGCCGATTAAAAGTGAAGGTCTTAATTCTGACGATGAAAGTGCAGCTCAGAAAATTTATGCATCTAAAATTCTAGACTTTAGAAAGGGAAATACTTGTCCAGAGGATTCCTATATATCTTTATATGCAAGTGTTTCGAGCCA
>JACMRM010000195.1 GCA_014376445.1 Bacteriovorax sp.
AAGCTCCAAGACCCGTTTTGCTATACTTAGAATCGTTAGCAGCACCAGCAGCATCAGCAGTATATGCTGTAGTTTTTTGTGGGTTGAAAGCAGAAACTGTAAAAGTTTGTCCTTCAAGAGCAGTGTTGTTAATTAACGATACACCAACATGATATAAACCAGCATCAGTATTGACTTGGTTGTAAACAGCAGTGTTCATTGGTGCGTAACCAGTGGTTGCAGCTGCACCAGCTGAAGCAAATTTAAAAGCAGTTACGTTGTAGTCAGTTCCAGATACGAAGTATTCGCGTCCGATAGATTCAACTTGATTTGATTTCCCTAGTCTTGCCGTAAACCATTGGCTTTTGTGGTCAACATAGAAATAATCTACGTTTCCAAAAGTTAGGTCACGTTGTTGAGTATTAACTGATTGCTCCGAAGAAAGTCTATATCTAACTCTTGCAGAAAGATTATCAGTGATTACCGCAGTTGCATTTAAACGGATGATCCCTGAGTAGAACTCAGATCTTTTTTCTTTGTAGTTGTTAGCAGAGGTATTAGTCTCGTGCTTTACTGTAGAGTTTCCGTAGTCAAAGCGTCCTTCAACTCCCCATTTTAGATCAGCGGCCATTGCAGTTGAGCTTAAAAGCGCAATCGCAGGGATAAGCATTTTCATAGTATCTCCTTAAAGATTAATTTAGTTCAGAAATGATCAATTAAGCGACGCAAAAAGACAACTATAAAGTTTATCAAGATTTGATTATGACTCATCTTGAAAAAGGAGTGTAAAAAAATCCAAAATGCTGGATAATAGAAAAATGGAAAGTATTGAACAAACGTTTAAATCTGAAACTAAGACAATCAAATTCCTGATGCGCGCTTTCTTTTTTCTAATTCATCTCGCTATCATGACAGAAATTGTTGATAATCCAAAATTTAGGTTAGGTGTTCGATTGGTATTTTTTCTTTGGCTCGCTAAGCCTTACTATAAAACAATCAAGCATCGTTATTATACCTATTGGACTTTTTCAGTGATGCTTTTCTTTTATCTACTCTTTAAAATCTATGAGCAGTTTTATATTTTAAATAATGATCATATCGGTATTCTCTATCTTCTATCAACGCTAATACTGATTTTAAAAATGTATATCCTTTCTTCGCCTATTTATTATCCACGTGTGAGTTGGTGGGAATACGATTTCAGATACAGAGATGACTTAAAAATTATGGTGAAGTCTCAGGATAAAGATTATCAGGCCAGACTCACCGATCTTCGCCGTCACGCTGGTTGTGTGGCAATGTTTGAAGATATTAAACTTGGTGAAGAAATTATCGTAAACGCTACCGTCGACGAAGAGAATGTTCTCCTACGCTGTATTGTTATGAGCAAACGCCGTGATATTATCGGCAGGCCATTGATCTATGGAGTACAGTTTAAGTTCGACAGTAAAAGTAATAAGAAACGTTATACAAGCCTCGAGCGTTTGTGGAAAAAACAAAGAAACAGCAAACGCAAAATGAAGTTCGCACATGTCTAAAATAATGAATGATCATTTATGGTTTATGGATGAAGCTTTGATTGAGGCCGATAAGGCATATCGTGAAGATGAAGTTCCTATCGGTGCAGTCATCGTAGATTCAGATGGTGTTATTCTTTCCAGACAGCATAATCACAAAGAGAAAGCGCACAATCCTTGCGGGCATGCTGAAATTCTGGCGATCGCCGAAGCCTGTAAAAAAATTAGTAACTGGCGTCTGATTGATTGCTCTATATATGTCACACTAGAGCCTTGCCCAATGTGTTTGAGTGCTCTGGTTCAAACAAGAATTGGTCACCTGTATTTTGGAGCTTATGATATTAAAGGTGGAGCGCTAAGTTTAAATTACAATTTCTATAAAGATCAGAAATTAAATCATAGCTTTCCCGTAACAGGCGGACTCAGGCATTTTGAGTGTTCTAAGCTACTCTCGACTTTCTTCAAACAAAAACGTGCTACCTATAGAAAATTTTTAAATTAAAGGTCAATAATGACTAAGTAAATTTTGAATTTCTGAAAGTTTATTGGCCGTAAAAGTAGGTCGCGTGCTTTTAAGGTTTTCGAGATTATGAGGATTAAACCATAACGAGTCAATCCCAAAATTATTAGCGCCTAATATGTCGGCTTCAATCCTATCTCCAATAATAATGGTCTTATCTTTAGAAAAGTTTTTTGCTCTGCCGACCGCGAATTCAAAAAATCTTATATCTGGTTTTGCAAAACCGCATTCTTCTGAAACAGCAAGAAAATCAATATAGTTTTTTAGTGGAGAATTTTTGATTCTCAGTCTTTGTGTGACTTCAATTCCATTGGTGATGACACCAATTTCTCCGAATTTTTTTAAGTATTTTAAAACTTCCACAGCCCCATCGATTAAAACAACATGCTGTGGAAGCTGTTCCATGTAATAATCGGCCATTTTATGTGGAAGAATTTCAAGTTTATGTTGCTCTAAAGTTCTTTTAAAGCGCTCTACTTTTAAAAAATCTTTGTCGATTTCGCCTTTTTCAATCTGCTTCCAGAGTTTGTTATTTTCGACCTTGTAGGTTTTATGAATGTCATCAACGTTAGCGATGCCGAAGTGTTTAAAGGTTTCTTGAAATGATAATTTTTCCGACGCTTGAAAATCGAGAAGTGTGTCATCAAGATCGAAAAGGAAAAGATTGTATTTCATCTTCAGTATAATATTTTATTGAGATGAATTTGTCTGCAAATGGGGAAAATTATAGTGAGCTGGGACGCGATGTTATAAGTTATAATCTTGACACAAGGCCCTTTGGTTAATTATTATGCAAACGGTAGTTAGGGAGCGGCAAGGGTATGTTCGGTCAACCCCGCCAGGTCCGGAAGGAAGCAACGGCAGCTATTACTGCTTTGTGCTGTTTTCCTAGCTACTTCTTGTAATTCGATTTACTAATTCCATCTAATTCATTACCTTTTATACAGCGAAAATATTCTCGATTTCTCTGCCGTTCAAGGAAGAAAATGTCGTACCAAGTACTGGCCAGAAAATGGCGACCTAAAAAATTTCAAGATGTCATCGGACAATCACATGTGACTCGTTCGCTGCAGAATGCGATTACGAAAAATAAAGTCGGTCATGCCTACATGCTGGTTGGAACTCGTGGGGTTGGTAAAACTTCTGTGGCGAGAATTTTTGCGAAGGCCATTCGTTGTGAAAATATTACGGCCGATATCAATTCATGCGGTGAGTGCCGTGCGTGTCTGGACTTTGATACTGAAACATCAATGAATGTAATTGAAATTGATGGAGCCTCAAATAACTCTGTTGATAACATTCGTGAACTGATCAGCAACGTTCACTACCTTCCTACTTCTGGAAGATTCAAAGTTTATATTATCGATGAAGTGCATATGCTTTCTACGAATGCATTCAACGCGCTTTTAAAAACGTTGGAGGAACCCCCTGCTCACGTTGTATTTATTTTTGCGACAACTGAAGTGCAGAAACTTTTGGGAACTGTGCTTTCTCGTTGTCAGCGTTTTGATTTTCGAAATGTTCCAGTTGAAACTTTAGTGAATCATGTAAAAGAGATTGCAAAAGTTGAAAGCATTAAGTTTGAGCAGGAAGAGTTGATTCACCAGCTTGCTGTTTTAGGAAGAGGGTCTGTAAGAGATACTCTTTCGCTTCTCGATCAGGTTCTAACATTCTCTGATGATAATTATGTCAAAGAAGAAACGCTTACAACTTCTCTAGGAGTTGCGGGACCTAAATCAATCAGCGGGATAATCAGCGCTATTTATGAAGGTGATACTGAAGGTGTGAGTAAAATTTATTCAAAACTTCTTTTCGAAAATGTTCCGGCAAAAAACATTGCTAGCTCTCTTCTTGATGAACTGTTTAATAATTTAAAAAAGCAAAGCAGTTTGTCTGAAGCTGAGTTGATCTGGATTTATGAAACGATTGCTCGTGAAACCACATGGATCTTTAGTTCAATTGTTCCGGAGAAGGCGTTTGAAGTTCTGATGTATAAAGTGACTTTACGTAGAAGTTTCTTTACTCAGAAGATTGTCGGAAATGCTCCTGCAGCTTCTATGACAACGTCTGCATCTGTTCTTGCCGTTTCAGTTGCGCCTGTTGTTGAAGTTAAAAAAGAAGAAGCGCCTGCTGAATTATCAGTTGCTGAAAAACTTTCATCAATGATGTCGGAATTGGCGAATGAAAAAAGCGGGATTGTTTTTCCCGCTGCTGAAACTGTAAAAGTTGAAGCGCCGGTTGTGACTACAAAACCTGTAAGTAAAAAAGATTTAACGTGGGAAGGGTTTTTGAATGATCTGGGATCGAAAGCGCCAGTATCAGCTTCTAATCTTGAGCAAGGAAATACAATCGTTCCGCTTCGTCTTGAAAACGGACATCTGAATATCGAACTCGGATTTGGTTATTCAGGGCAAGTATTTATGGATTATTTAAACGAGCTAGAGAATTTTAATAAGCTGGTAAATAACTTAAGTGAGTATTTTGAAGTCGATAAAAAAAATATCAAGCTGGAGCTTGTTTCTGTGGCAGCGACAGAGGACTTTGTTTCTCAATCAGAGATCAGAGAACAGGCCGCAAAGGTTACAATGAATGATCGCGTGGAGGAGTTTAAAAACAATCCACTACTTCGTGAAGCAGAGAAAATATTTAATTCAAAAGTTGATAAAGTAATTTTAGATCAGAAAAAGTGATAAATATAATCAAGGAGACTGTTATGAAAGGTATGCAAAATTTAATGAAGCAAGCTCAACAAATGCAGCAAAAAATGGCTACATTACAAAAAGAACTTGAGTCACGTGAGATGGAAACATCTTCAGGTGGAGGGATGATCAAAATTAAGATCACAGGGAAACAACAAATCATGGCGATTACAATCAACAAAGAATGTGTTGATCCTAACGATGTAGCATCCCTTGAAGATCTGGTTAAAACAGCCGTTAACCAAGCAATTAAAGAATCACAGGATATGGTTTCTGGAGCGATGTCAAAAATCACTGGTGGAATCAGCATTCCGGGAATGTTCTAGTCTATGGAATTGCCAGAAAGATTATTAAAAGTTGTAAGACAATTCGGCCGCCTTCCAGGCGTCGGTGAAAAAACTGCGCTTCGCCAGTCGCTCATTATGACAAAATGGAACAAAGAAGATTTAGTGAACTTTGCGGAAGCAGTTAAAGGTCTTGCTGAATTAAATCATTGTACGAAATGCGGAATGTTTTGTGATGATAAACTTTGTAAAATTTGTTTGGACTACAATCGCGTCTCATCGAAAACGATTTGCGTGGTTGAGTCTGTGACAGATTATCTGGCCATTGAGCGCAGTGGAAATTTCAAAGGAAAATTTCATATTCTTTTTGGAGTTCTGAATCCATTAATGGGAGTCGGCCCGGATGAATTGAAACTGGACTATTTATTTTCGCGAATTGAAGATGAGGAAGCTGATGAGGTCATTTTAGCGGTAAATCCTTCTGTTGAAGGAGACGCAACTTGTGCCTACATAAAACAAATGCTGCCTGAAAGTGTAAGCGTAAACCGCATTGGATTCGGAATTCCGATGGGTGGAAGTTTAGAGTACGTTGATTCGTTAACGATTACTAAAGCGTTGGAAAACCGCAGACATTTATAATTGGATAAAAATGACAAGTAGCTCGAGCAAAATTCCTAAATACGTCCAGGCTTTTTTTGAGTCGTGTGAAATTGATGAAAAGATTAATCGCTTTTCATTTTTCATGATCAGATCCGATGGTGTGGTTCTTTATCACAACAACAATCTGGCCAACTCTCTTTCAAAATCTTCGATCGGTGCTCTTCTCTCTGGTGTATGGCAGGCCTCTAAAGCACTGTCTGAATTCATTCCAAAAGAAGAAGCGAAAGAAGGATACAGATTAAGCTTTGATACTTCTTCACAGGGTATTTATATCGTACCTATTTCGACAGAACTCGATGAACTTTACCTCGGACTGATTTATCATGATGAAGTAAATCCGGGGTTCATTAAAAATAAAATGAGAGATATGGCCGGAAGTTTTGCTGAATTTCTGAATCAGGAATTAAAAGGCCACCTTGCAGCTCAAGAGCTTTCTAATAATGTATTTGATAAGAACGACTATTTATTTGCTGATATTTCTGATGCAGAAATGGATCGCTTGTTCGCGTTTATAAAAAATTAAAAAGTTAAGGTAACCATGTCTTTTGTAAATTATGTAAATAAAGAAGTTAACTGTAAAATTGTCTACTACGGGCCAGGGCTTGGTGGAAAGACAACCAATATCCAGTATGTTTATCAAAAAACGAGTGGTGACAGTAAAGGGAATATTATTTCACTTAACACAGAAAATGAGAGAACTCTTTTCTTCGATTTTCTTCCTCTTGATTTAGGTGAGATCCGCGGTTTTAAAACCCGTTTTCACTTATATACAGTTCCGGGCCAAGTCTTCTATGAAGCTTCAAGAAAACTCATTCTTCGTGGAGTAGACGGTATTGTATTCGTTGCTGACTCGCAAGTTGAAAGAATGGAAGCAAATCTTGAATCATTAAAATCTTTGGAAAAAAATTTAACTGATCAGGGATATGATATCACAAAAATTCCGATGGTCATGCAGTGGAACAAGCGTGATCTTCCCAATACAACAGGCGTAAAAGACTTGCACAATGCTTTAAATAAATGGGGAATGCCGGAATTTGAAGCTGTTGCGATGAAAGGAAATGGGGTCTTTGATACGCTGAAGATGATTTCGAAACTAGTTTTGATGAATTTAAAAGGCGGACTAGAGTAGCTTTTTATAATCCAGAAAGATGATATGAGCTTTCATTAAAGCTTCTTGGTCATAGAAACTCGAGCGGCTTCCTACCAAGTGATGCCCTTGCAAAACTCCCAAATTGTGTCCTTTAAAATAATACGGAAACTGTGCGTTCTCCACATCGACCACACCATCATTTGATTTCTGGCTTCTGAAGATGGCCTTTGTGAGCATCATCCATACATGACTCTGATGCCACTTCGATTCAAATGCTACGGCCGTATAAAACGGTTTTGAAGGCAGCTGTTTATGATTTCTTTTAAACCAGCTTTCGCGGAAGTTTTTTGAAAGTGATTTTTGTAATTCGCTGGCGATAACATCGATTTGTTTACCCAGAAATTTTTTGGAAACTTTTTCCGGAACCTTGCCGATAGCGTTCACAAATTTTAAAAGTTTGTTGTTAACATGGTCACTTCCCATGATCGGAGTAGCAATAAAAGAAATACCGATAATTCTCGGGTCAATTTTTTCTCCTTTGGATCTCAGGTAATGAAGAGTATCGATTCCACCTTTTGAAAAGCAAAAGAACCACAGACGCTCTTCTGGATTTGCTTCCATATATTCTTCAATCTGTTTTCTTAGAGCAAGTGAGTTTTCACGTGCGCCTTTTTTACCGTCAACAAGCGGAGCAATGTGTTTTATGTTGTATTGGTTCAGAAGAGTTTCTGCTCCTCTTTGAAAAGCTGGAGTTGAAAATATTTCGTTTAAAACACCCGAAACCAAAACTATCGTAGCATTGGTCGCAGGAATTTTTAGAGAAGTTCTGTAGTCGCTGATGAGATGTGAGTGAGCGAGTTCATGGTAAATAGTATTAAAAATTTCCTGATCAGTAGCATCGACAGTTCGCTTGTTTGTCACGTTGGCAATAATATCCTGTGCCCTTTCACTGTTTAGGTTCAGGTTTTCCATTGAGCTGACGTCAAAATAAGATTTTAAAACAGTAAAAGCAGAACGGCTTAACCAGATGCTTGAGCTGCTGATCGACATGATGGTTTTTAAAATGTCTTTTTTGTCTTTTAATTTTACTAGCTTTTGCAGGTTGAAGATAATCTCTTCAGCACTAGTATGCTTAGCGTAGTTGTAAGTATCCTTTCTCTTCTTTATGCGAGAGCGGTAGTGAGAAAAAGATTTTGAGAATACGTTAATAGCGTTCATTTATTTAGCATTTCCTAGAGGAAAATATCAGTGTATGATCTTCGCACAATCATTTTTTAAACGTCAATTGAAGAGGTATATGTGAGCGGTATTAAGATCGGTATTATTGGTGGAAGCGGTGTATATAAGATTGAAGGTGTTGAAGTTACTCGCGAGCACAATAATCCTACACCATTTGGAAAACCCAGCGCAGATGTCATTGAAGCAAGCTTGAATGGTACATCTTTTTACTTTATACCTCGTCATGGTAAAGGCCATCACTTGACTCCATCAGAAGTTAATTATCGTGCAAATATTTTTGCGCTTAAAGAACTTGGTGTTGAATATATTATTTCGGTTTCAGCTGTCGGATCTCTTAAAGAAGAATTTCCTCCAGGAAGTTTTGTTATCCCGGATCAGTTCATCGACTGGACGAAAGGAAAACGCGAAAGAACTTTTTTTGGAAATGGAATCGTCGGACACACTTCAGTTGCTGAACCAGTAGATCTTCAACTTCAAAAAATGCTGGTTGATGTATGCAAAGAAGTCGGTGTAAAGCACGGAGCAGGCGGATCTTATATCTGCATTGAAGGTCCGCAATTTTCATCAAAAGCTGAGTCCCATATTTACAGAAGTTTCGGTGCAAGTGTTATCGGAATGACAAACGTTCCTGAAGCTTATCTCGCAAAAGAGGCAGGCATAGCTTACGCAACAATTGCAATGGTGACAGATTACGACTGTTGGAAAGAAGAGCACTGCACTCTAGAAGAAATTTTAAAAGTTATGGCCGGAAATAATACTTTGGCACACGCTATTTTGAAAAAAATTCTTCCCAAACTCGCAACGAATCCGTTTAAAATAAAAAAAGAAAACGCTTATTCAGTTATGTCGAAGCCTGACAATCTTTCAACAGACCAGACTCGCATTCTTGAAGTGCTGCTACGCTAATGAGTTACACCGGCCACTACTCCGTTTTAAAGAAAGAGTGTATCGATACACTTACAGAAAAAGCTTCAACTGAAGTGAAGTCATACTATGCAGATTTAACTTTTGGCGGCGGCGGACATTCATTCGAATTCCTCTATAAGAATCCTCTTTTTAATGTCAGATCAACAGATCAGGATCCAGACGCACTTAAAAATGGAAGCAATAGAATTCAGATAGAAGGAATGATTGAAAGAATCAAACTTATCAACACGAACTTTGTTCATTTTCCTGAAATAATCCGCCAGCATTCCCCTGAAGTTTTTGCTGCCGGTGGATTCCAGGGAATACTACTAGATCTTGGAGTTTCATCACACCACTTTGATGAAGCATCAAGAGGTTTTTCATTTCGTTTTGACGGTCCACTTGATATGCGAATGAATCACGAATCCGCTGAATTCATGACGGCCGCAGAAATCGTAAATACATATGATGAAAAAGATTTAAAAAGAATTTTTGAAGAATATGGCGAAGAAAAAAATGCGAGAAAGATTGCGATGAAAATCGTTGAAGAAAGAAAAGTTAATGCGATCGAGACGACTAAAGAATTGGAAAACATAATTTTTCATTGTTATCCAAAAGAACATAGATATGGAAAAACCAATCCATCTACTCGAGTATTTCAGGCATTAAGGCTTGAAGTAAATCGTGAGCTTGAAGTTTTATCCAACACAATTAATCAACTAATACCACTGTTGAAAATCGGTGGAAGAATCGCAATTATTAGTTTTCACTCTCTGGAAGATCGTATTGTGAAGAATGTCTTTCGCGATGCCTCTGCAGAGTCCGACTTTCCTATTGAGGTTTTAACAAAAAAACCAATTCTGCCAACAGACGAAGAAATTTCCAACAATTCCCGTTCAAGAAGTGCTAAACTAAGAATATTAGAAAGAATTGTAGTAAAAAAAGAAAAGAACAAATACAAAGTGTGATTTTTGGCATTTTAATCAAGGAGTGATTATGGCCTCATCAAAAAAGTCTTCTGAAAAAATTCAGTTGGGCAAAAAAATAAAAGAAATTATTTTTAGCACAAAAGGCTTCCCCATTTTCTTATCGTTCACAACACTCGCAATCCTCTTCGTTTTATTCAGAATGAAAAACGTAGAAATGGATTACACCATCTCAAAAACAAACCGCGAAATCTCAAGCGTTGTTTTAGACAATAAAGAATTAAAAGCGAAAAAAGCAAGAATGCTTTCTGCTGATAAATTAAGAAAACTTGCAATGGCACATCATCTTGATCAGCCGAAGCAGGATCAGATTATTGTTATTCCATAGGATTTGGAAATAGAGTATGAATAGACTAGAAAAAAATAGAATCATTTTTGTCTTCACATGTTTTTGCTTGTTCTTCCTTTTAGTTTTGGGAAAAGCATTTAAAGTCCAATTGATTGATGCCAGTGATTTAATTGTTCGAGCCAATTCACAATTCTTAAGACAGGCGACTGTTTATCCAAAGCGCGGAAATATATACGACAGAAATGGAAGTCCACTAGCTCTTAACATTCAGACTTATTCAATTTTCACAATTCCAAAAACGACAGATGGAAAAAACGACGTTTATAAAAAATTAGCGAAAGTCATTCCAGAGCTTTCGTATAAAGACATGATTGCTACAATCAAAAAAAGAAAAAGGTTTACATGGCTTGGAAGAAAACTTCACCTGACAAAAGATCAGGTTGAAGAAGTTAAAGACCTGAAAGGAATTTTCATTGAAGGGGCTCCTGAAAGAACTTATCCAAACCACGAGCTTCTTTCTCAGGTTGTAGGATTTGTCGGTCTTGATAACAACGGCCTTGCTGGACTTGAGCATTTATACGACAAAGAATTAAAAGGTGATCCGGTCACATTAAAATATACGATCGATAACAAAGGTCGCGCGATTAAGTTTGAGTCTCACCAAAACGTTACGGCGCAAGCGAAAGATATTTACCTGACGATTGATAAAGACGTTCAAGGGATGGCCGAAAAATATTTGAAAGAAGCGGTTATAAAGCACAATGCTGACAAAGGTGGCGTTGGTGTTATCGATGTTTCGACTGGAGAAATATTGGCGATCGCGAACTACCCTACTTTTGATCCGAACGATGTAAAAAACTCTCATCCAGAGTCAAGAAAATTAAGTTTCGCAATTGATCCATTTGAACCAGGATCAACATTTAAAATTTTCACGGCAGCTTCAGCTATTGAAAATAAAGTCGCAAAGATCACATCAACTTACTATGCTGAACAGGGTAAGATGCAAGTTGGTAATCACTGGATTAAAGAAGCTGAAAGCCATGAAAAATTCGAATGGATTTCTGTTGCTGACATCATTAAATATTCTTCAAACGTGGGAACTACAAAATTGGCGTTTGATTTAAAATTTCCCAGACTAAAAAAAACTTTAAAAGAATTTAATTTTGGAAATAAAACAGGAATTGAAGTTCCTGGTGAATCTCGTGGGATTTTTACTGAAGCTGATAACGTTTCACCTTTATCTCTAAGTAACATGAGTTTCGGACAAGGGGTTGCTGTAACAGGTGTGCAAATGTTAGCGGCCTATGCCGCGATTGCGAATGGCGGAGAATATATTCGTCCAACGTTAATTAAAAAAGATCAGACAACAGCAAAAACGGATTTAGAACCAGAAAATGAAAATCAGTTGAACAAAAAAAGAAGAGTTCTTTCACAAAAGACGACAGACGATTTAACAAAAGCTTTAATTAGTGCAGTTGAAGGCGGAACAGGAACAGCAGCAAAAATTCCTCACTTTCAAATTGCAGGAAAAACAGCTACTGCACAAAAAGTTGATAGAAATGGCGGATACCACGGATACGTTTCAGGTTTCATCGGATTCCCGGTTAATGTTGACCGACGTTTTGTTATCGTAGTCTATATTGATAATCCAAAGACAGGTGGCTACTACGGTGGTGCAGTTGCGGGTCCGGTATTTAAAAATTTAGCTGAATATATACTTTATAAAAACAAAGATATCAGTACGATCGCTGAACATACTCAAGACAATGATTACGATTTAAAGAAAGTTAAAACGAATATTGATATGGTTCAGGTTAAAGAAGCTTCTACAAGATCGCTTACTCCTGGAATCGTTCCTAATATGATGGGACTTGATAAAATTACAACATCCAATATCGGCACAAAGTTAAATCTACAGATGATTCACAAGGGAATGGGTGTTGTGTCGTCACAGTTTCCGGCCGCTGGTACACCTTCGTCAGACGATACTGTCGTGAAGTTAGAATACTCACCTCCAACATATGAATAGACTATGTTAAAAAAAGAACTCATCGCACTTTTGAATGCTGAAATCGCGGTTAAAAATCCAACTACTCATCTTGAGCACGCCATCATTAATGTTACGACGAATCTTCAGAGTGCTAGACATGAAGATGTTGTTTTTTACAAAGTAACAAATGACGAAAAGTCACAGGAAAATTTTCGTAAAAGACTTGAGATGGGAGCGCCGGGACTAATGATTTTAAATCATGGTGCTGAAGCTTTCGTTAAAAATGAGAACTGCATCTTTATAGACTCCTCTCGCTTTTTAATTGTTCAAAAGCAAATACTCGATATCCTTTTTCCCATTAAGAATACGATGAAGCTTATCGGTGTAACTGGGACAAACGGAAAAACGACAACTGTAAACCTTGCAATGCAGATCAGTTCAATGCTGGGGCATCCGGCGATTTCAGTTGGTACTATCGGAGTGCAGAATTCAAAAGGCTCATTAATAGACGATCTCGAATCGACAACTCCCAGTTATCCGGAGTTCAGAAAAATTATCAATAACTTTCAGGATGAGTATGAGGCCTGTTTCGTTGAAGTGAGCTCTCATGCACTTGCACAAAGCCGTCTTTACGATCTGATGCTCGATGGCTCAGGATGGACAAGTTTTTCGCAGGATCATCTCGACTATCACAATACGATGGAAGAATATTTCGAAGCAAAAATGCTTATCGAAAAAAAATATCTCTCGAAAGGAAAGCACTTAATTGTCCCGATGCTAGAAAAAGAGCTTTATAAAAAAATTATAGCTTCAAATCCCAACGCAAGAGTGACTGTCGCAAAAACTCTTGAAGAAAGAAAAATAACGGACAAGCCTCTTTTTTATCATTCGCCATACAATCAAAGCAATGTTGAAGTTGCACTTCAATTGAACGCAGATCTTTGGGGTGAAGAAAATATTCAAAAGATTAATCTTAAATTAATTGAAACACCGAAAGGTCGCTTCTCTGTTATCGAGCTTGATAACGAAGGTATGGCCATTGTGGATTATGCTCATACGCCAGATGCACTCATTAATATCGGAGTCGCAATAAAAAAAGCATTTCCAGCTCACTTGCTAACTGTCATTTTTGGCTGCGGTGGTAATCGTGATAAAACCAAACGCCCTTTAATGGGTAAAGCCGTTGCAGGTTTTGCAGATAAAATTATCGTGACAAGTGACAATCCACGCGACGAAGCTCCTGAGGATATTGTCATGGATATTATCGTTGGATTAAGTTCAGGTTACGAAGCAGTTATCGACCGCAAGAAAGCAATTCTTTACGCACTTGAGTCGATGAGAAAAAAAGAAATTGTTCTTATCGCCGGCAAAGGGCACGAAGAATACCAGGAAGTAAAAGGTGTAAAGCACCCTTTTAGTGATTTCAACATAGTTCAAAATTTTAAACGCGGATAAATTTTATGGTTTCCTCAAAACTATTATTAAAACTTAAATCAATTAAGACGATGGTGAGTGCTTTTGATTACAACTCAAGAGAGTTTGAACTCATCATTAATACAGACTCACGCTCTTTTAAGACCGGCGAAACTTTCGTAGCGCTTGTTGGAGAAAATTTCGACGCTTTTAATTACGTTGAAGGTGTTCTGGAAAATAATGCGAAGGTTGTGGTTTTTAATTCAAATAAAGACCGCGAAGAGATGCTTTTTATGCTGGCAGCTTTTTTTCCAAAAATACTTTTTATAACTGTTAAAGATACGCTTGAATTTCTGCAAGAACTTGCTGGCCTTCACATGGACGCCTGGAAAAAAACAGATAAAGAGCGAAAAGTTATTGGTGTAACCGGATCAAACGGTAAAACAACTCATAAAGAAATGATTTATTTTCTTTTGAATTCGATTCTTCCTAGTAAAGTTCTAGCGACAAAAGGAAATCTGAATAATCATATCGGTGTTCCTCTAACAATTTTCAGACTTACAAAAAAGCATAAGATTGCCATCATCGAAATGGGAATGAATCACGCTGGCGAAATTAAAGTTCTTTGTGATATTGCAAAACCAGAGCATGGAATGATTACCAATGTCGGCGCAGCACATATTGAATTCCTTAAGAGTATGGAAAATATTTTCAAGGAAAAAGGGACACTGTACAACAGCGTGGTAAAAAACTCGAAGGGGAAAGGAACTTTTGTTGTTAACGGAGATGATCAATACCTTTGTAGATTAAAACCGTCAAAAGGCTTGAGCCTTTACGGTGAACTTAACGGCGAAATTAAAATCGAAATCAATGGCGAAAAAATACTTATCAACATGGATAACAAACGTCTGTTGATAGATAATAAAAATATTTTAGAACACCACAACCTGAAAAATCTAGCCGGAACTGCAATTTTCACAATGAAACTTTTTCCCAAAAAGATAAAAAAAGTGATTGAAGCAGCCTCGAACTATCAGCAGCCGTCGATGAACAGATCACAATGGGAAGGGCATATTTTTCTGGACGCTTATAATGCGAATCCAAGTTCAATGCGTGTATCAATTGATTCATTTGTGATGACCATGAAAGATAAAAACATCTCACTCGATGACTGTTATTTCGTTTTAGGCGACATGAATGAGCTCGGAGATCATGCCCCAGAAATGCACAAAGAAATTGCAAAACATGTAAAAGACCTGGGAATAAAAAACATAACGTTCATTGGAAGATACCGCGAGTTTTATCAAAGAGGACTATCAGATCCACGAAGCAGCTTTGCAACGAAAGAAGAGTTTCATGAAGAGTGGAAATCAGCTCGCAAAAATTACAAATATGTTTTCGTCAAAGCGAGTCGTTCTTTACAACTAGAAACACTAATGACTATAGTTTAATATTGATTTTTAAAATCTTATAAAAGGTGCGTCCTGATGCTTTACCATTTACTCTATCCACACCACCACATGTTCAATATCTTTAAGTACATTACTTTTAGAACGGTAATTGCTTTTTTATTGGCCACAATTATTTCTATCGTTTGGGGTAAACTTTTCATCGCATTTATGAAGAGAAAGCAGTTCGGCCAGATCATCAGAGAAGACGGACCCGAGTCGCATTTTAAGAAAAAAGGGACACCGACCATGGGCGGTGTATTTATGTTGGGAAGTATTTTCCTTACGACTATCATTTGTGGAAACTTTTTTTCGATGCCATTACAAATTACTTTAGGTGTTACTTTTTCTTATTTCCTATTAGGATTTTATGACGACTATCTGAAAGTTTTAAAGAAAGACACGAAAGGTGTTTCTGCTAAAGGTAAACTGATCTGGCAATTTGCAACTGCAGCATTAGCAATTTACCTCATGGTGAGTCAAAACATTATCAGCACTGATGTGTATATGCCTTTCCTTAAGACACCGATTATTAACATCGGTTATTGGTATATTCTGTTTGGTTCAATCGTCATCGTTGGTTTCAGCAACGCGGTAAATTTAACAGATGGTCTTGATGGTTTAGCGATTGGGCCGATTATGGTTAGTGCAGCGACATTAGGATTAATTTGTTACGTCACAGGTCACAAAGAAATTTCACAGTATTTATACCTGCCGTACTTCGATGGTATGGGAGAGATCACAGTTTTAACTGCGGCTATTATAGGTGCAGGAATCGGCTTTTTGTGGTACAACTCGTATCCAGCTCAAATTTTTATGGGCGATGTTGGATCCCTTTCTTTGGGAGGAACATTGGGTACGATTGCCGTGCTTGCGAAGTCTGAATTTCTTTTTGTCGTTATCGGCGGGATTTTCGTGATTGAAGCATTGTCAGTAATCATCCAAGTGGCTTCATTTAAAACTCGCGGAGTACGCGTTTTTAAAATGGCACCAATCCATCATCACTTTGAAAAACTAGGCTGGCCTGAGACGAAGGTGACTGTTCGTTTCTGGATTATCAGTTTGTGCCTGGCAATCATGGCACTCTCAACACTAAAAACAAGATAGTGTTGAGGTTAATCATGGGAAGTGTATTAAATGGAAATGGAAAGATTCAGAGGTAAGAAAGTTCTTATTGTTGGTATCGGTAAAACTGGTTTCTCGTTAATAAACTTTTTTACAAAACTAGAATGTGAAATCCGCGTAACAGACATCAAGCCGATTTTTGATTTAAATAAATCAGTTAAGAAAATTAAAAAGATCGAACCTGCTCTTGATATGACTTTCGGTGAACACAAAGACGAAGACTTTCTTGAAGCAGACGTTATAGTATACTCGGCAGCAGTAAACCCACATCTTCCACAATTAGAATTAGCAAGAAAAGCAGGTAAAGAAGTTTATTCTGACTTCGCTCTAGGATATAAACTTTGTAAGAAACCGGTCATCGCAGTTTGTGGATCTTTCGGTCGTACAACAATTGCAGCAATGATTGGCTACACACTAAAAGTTGATGGCAAAAATGTTTTCGTTGGCGGTACATCAGACATGCCGTTCATTGAATACTGCCTTCTTCCAAACATGGCAGAGATTGATTATGTTGTTGTTGAAGTATCAGCAATCCAAATGAAATCGCTTCAAGACTTCCATCCTAAGCTAGTTGTTTTCCCCAACATCGGTGAAAATTTTTCTAAAGCAAACTTCGCTTCCGTTAGTGAATACATTGAAACTAAACTTTCAATTATTAAAAAACTTTCTCCTGAAGATGTTCTAATCGCAAACTACGACACTCTTGCAAACAACGCTTTCTTTAGAAACGCGAATTGCCAGGTATACTGGTATTCAAGAAGATCATATGTGTCTCTTGGAGTGATGAATGAAATACAAGGAACACATTTCCACGATAGAAGAATTCACTCAAACATTAACTACCACTCGGAATTTAAAGTTTCGAAAATGAGAATCGTTGGACAAGTGAATCGTGAAAACTTAATGGCCGCAGTAACTGCATGCAAGGCCCTCGATGTAAGTGATGAAGCGATTCAGACTTGTATCGAAAAATTCCCCGGGATTCCAAATCGTATGGAATTTATTATGGAGAAAAACGGCGTTTGTTTTTACAACGATTCAAAAGCTGAAACGATGCCAGAGATGCTGTTATCTTTAAAATCATTCAAAGAATCAGTCATCTTGATTGCTGGTGGTAAAGACAATGAGGACCTGAACTTCGATCCATTTGCAAAAGAGATGATGTCGAATTCCCGCGTGCTTGTTTTAGTCGGTGAATGTAAAGAAAGATTGAACCGCGCTTTAGGTGAACACAATCAAACTTATATTGTCGGATCATTTGAGGAGTCTGTTCTGTTTGCTTACCAGAAGTCTAGAACTGGAGATGTCATTTTACTTTCTCCGGGGAATCCTGCTTCTGACTTTTTCCGTGACTATGAAGAGCGCGGGAACTATTACAAAAAATTAGTTTATCAATTATAAAAAATAAGGGGTGCGTGTCGCCCCTTTTTTATTCTTCTTATTCCCGAGCACAACACACCACTACTTAATTTCTATTGATTTATCTTTAAGAAAATTTAAATTTTGTTAATCTATTTGTATGAATGAAGAAGTTTCAGAAATTGATAGATTAGTAAAAGTGTTTCTGTCGATACTTGCGATTATCATCACGATTGGTTTAATCATGGTCTGGTCTTCAAGTTACATCCTTGCTTCGGAGAGTTTTGGATCTCCTTATCACTACATCCTTCGCCAGTTGATTTATTTATTTATCGCTATCGGTGTAGCCTTTGGTGTTTCAAAAACAAAACATACATTCTGGCTTAAATATGGGTACCTCGTTAACATCGCAGCTTCATTAATTGTGGCACTGACGATCGTTAAAGGAATCGGAGCTTCTGCGAAAGGAGCAAGCCGCTGGCTAACTTTTGGTGGGATGAGTCTGCAGCCGGGCGAGATCGTAAAGTTCACAGTGATTCTTTCAGCTCTTACTTTCTTTGAGAACTGGAACAAGATGGATAATAAAGAGCGCATGAAACATGGATTTACTCTTTTTTTACCTTTGGCACTTTTAATTAAACAACCGGACTTCGGAACTTTCTTTATTTGTTTTGTAACGATCTCATTCGTCTGCTTTATGAGTTCATTTCCAAGAAAATACTTTTATTACTCGCTGATCAGCGGCGGTATTGGTGGAGTTTTTATTCTCTTTTCTCAGGCCTACAGGGTAAAACGTATGCTTACTTATCTTGACCCGTGGAAAAACCCGCAGGGATCAGGATTTCAGATCATTCAATCGTACATGGCGTTTGCTCACGGATCTGCACTTGGCCAGGGATTGGGAAACAGTAATGAAAAACTTTTTTATCTTCCGGAAGCACACAACGATTTCATCTTTTCTGTTATTGGTGAAGAGCTGGGCTTTATTGGAGTTTTCCTTCTTATTGCATTATTTATTGCTTTCATTTATTTCGGCTTCAAGCTTGCTCTACAAATTAAAGATAGAGTCAGCATTATCATGGCCTCATCAATTGTTTTCGTCCTTGGACTTCAAGCACTATTAAATATGGGAGTTGTTTTAGGTCTGCTTCCAACAAAGGGTTTAAACCTTCCATTCGTCAGCTACGGAGGGTCATCCTTACTCTGTAATTTCTTCGGAATAGGGTTGCTTCTTTCAGTTATAAAAGGTTATCGAGACCAACTTCACGGTGATAATAATTTTAGACCTCGCGCACCTTCTTCGAGAAATAAACAATCGACTGAAGTTGCCGAGAACGACCCAGAGCAAGTCTACGTCTGAATCCCCCGTAAAATATTTTAGGAGAATTTATGTTCCGTAATCACTCGGCATTAAAGCCAAATATTGTAAAAATTCACTTCGTTGGTATCGGCGGTATCGGAATGAGTGGGATCGCTGAAGTTCTTTTATCTTTGGGATATAAAGTTTCAGGGTCAGATGCATCTGAGTCAGCGAACACAAAAAAATTAAAAAAAATGGGCGCTGAAATTCATATTGGCCATAGAGCAGAGAACTTAGAAAATGTGACAGTTGTTGTTCATACATCAGCAGTCAACGAGTCAAATCCAGAAATGAAGCGCGCGCGCGATGAAGGGATTCCAATCATCAGACGTGCCGAAATGCTCGCTGAGCTTATGAGATTGAAGTACGGTCTTGCTGTTGCGGGAACGCACGGTAAAACAACGACGACATCTTTTCTTGCGACCATTCTTCAAGAATGCAAACTTGATCCAACATATATCATTGGCGGGATTGTAAAAAACCTTGATGGACATGCGAAGGTTGGTCTTTCAGATTACTTGGTTGCAGAA
Source organism: Bacteriovorax sp. (assembly GCA_014376445.1). GTDB lineage: Bacteria > Bdellovibrionota > Bacteriovoracia > Bacteriovoracales > Bacteriovoracaceae > Bacteriovorax. The sequence continues at coordinate 19,395 of JACMRM010000195.1, forward strand.
GCTGACGAATCAGATGGATCATTTCTACTTTTAACTCCAGTTATGTCAGTTATCACAAACATTGATAACGATCACATGGATCATTACGGCACAGAAGAAAATCTTTTTAACTCATTTGTAGAATTCGCTAACAAGGTTCCATTTTATGGAGTTGTCGCACTAAATGCTCATGATGAAAAACTAATGAAGTTAAAAGGCGAGATCAATCGCCCGACAGTAACTTTTGGCATTGAAACGACCGCTGATTTTGAAGCGAAGAATGTTGTTTATGGACATTTTGATACGACATTTGATATTTATTACAAAGGTGAAAAGAAAGAGCATTTTAAAATCAATCTTCCAGGAAGACACAATATTTTGAATGCACTTGGAGCGACTGCACTTGCGATACATATGGGTTTAAGCTTTAAAGAAGTAGCAAACGCTGTATGCAAGCTTGAAGGTGTTGGAAGACGCTTCCAACTTCTGATGAAAGATAAAACTTTTGAAGTTGTTGACGATTACGGACATCACCCCACTGAAATTTCCTCTACTCTAAGAATTGTAAAAGACACGCGTCCCGATTATAAAAAAATTGTTATCTTTGAGCCGCATAGATACACGCGCACACGCGATTGCTGGGATCAGTTCCTTCATTG
>JACMRM010000196.1 GCA_014376445.1 Bacteriovorax sp.
CAACATTTTTCAAATAATCCACTTCACCTAATGCTTTTGATTTTCCATACAAGTCCTGGCCATTCGGCATATCACTTTCAATATAATTTCCCTTCACTCCATCAAAGACACAGTCACTGCTTAAGTGAACCATGCGGGCATTATTTTCAGCACAAACTTTTGCCAGTTGATGAGGAAACAAGCTATTCAGACCAATGGATTTTAAATGATCGTGAGCATCTTTCAATTGCTTTACGATGCCGATGCAATTTAAAACAACATCCGGTTTTGTATCCTGAATAATTTTTGTAATTTTTGTCAGGTCGTGAGCTTCGACATTTAAAATTGAATTCGATAAACTGATTCCTGGAATTAATTCCAGGTCGCCAAGCGCAGGTCTTCTCAAGACTCCAATAGTCTCATGATCACTGCTTAAAGTGGCCCACATGCGGTGGCCAATCATGCCGCTTGCGCCGTGAATAAGTATTCTCAAAATTAGTTCTCCTTCTTGTAAAAGCTCGGCTATTATTGCATGAATTAAATATGAAGAAAAATTTTATTATATATGCTCCTGCTATCAATATTCAGACCGGCGGGGCTCATTCCATATTGGAAAATTTTCTGATTTCCATTGATCCGAAATTGGTTAGTGAGTCAAACTGGAGTTTCATTGGGAATAGTGAGTATGAAGCCATTTGTGCGTCTAGCAATATACATTTTCATGCCTTGAACCTGAATAAAAAATGGTTTTTAAGAATTGTTTACGATTATTTGATCTTTAAGGGAAAGTTTTTAAAAAATTCACCGCCCAGTATAATTATCAGCATGCAAAATACGACTCCCTTTACCAGAGATTGTGACTCAACGCTGACATATATTCACCAGGCCATCCCTTTTATAAAAACATTCAAACCTCACCCAATTAAAAACTTAAAACTGTTTTTAATTAAACATTTTTATTTTTTCTTCATAAAATTAGGCATCACGCGGGAAAAATCCTGGTTCATAGTGCAAAGTAAATGGCTCAAAGAAATGTGTGCTGAAAGACTGGGCATTCCAGAGCAAAAGTTTTTTATCCATCGTCCAATGCCAACAGACATAGACCTGCAAAAATTTATAAACAAACAGACACTAAAAAATACTTTTTTCTATCCTTCCTTATTCCAAAATTATAAAAATCATCTGTTGCTGATTGAAGCTTTTATACTGCTGGCCCAGGCCCATGATGGTGAAAAATTTGTTCTGGAACTGACAATTGATGACCAGATGATTGAGTTACCGTTAAATCTAGAAGTTAAATATTATGGAATGATACCGAGAAGCGAAGCCTTACAAAAAATTAACAATGCGACTGCTGTCATATATCCAAGTTCGATAGAAAGTTACGGAATTCCAATTGCAGAGGCTATCTTTTTAAAAACACCTGTGCTTGCAAGTGATCTGCCATATGCCAGAGAACTCATTGGAGAAGAAGGTATTTACTTTGATTCTCAAAATCCTGAATCGATAAAAAAATCCGTGGAAAGATTTCTACAAAATGGACAGTCAGAAATTAAAGCAAGTTCTGAAAGATTTCAAGACTGGACCAAAGTTCTGGAAAATTTTTTGAATAAAATAAATAAATAATAAATTCCAAAACCTCCCACTACGATAAAAGAATTAAAAAGATTATTATTCTCCCACAAAAAGATTTCCATTAAAAAAGGAATTGAAAAAAGAGTGATCTCAAATAGACTCTTCCATGGAATATAGGCTTTAATTATTTTAAACATATGATGTTTCATCAGTAATAAAACAACCAGATTCATACACAGTAAAACAAATCCAATTATGTAATGATTTTGATAAATTTTCAAAAGTCCTGTCATTAGCGCCACAGTTAAAATCCCTCCGACCACATAGGGTGCAATAAGTTTTTTAGTATTCAACTCGCTGTGAGCTATTGATGTAATAATATTTGTTAAAACGCGTGCGAGACTGATTCCGCAGCCAAAAATAACAAATACCCATGAATTTGAATAGGCAGAGGAAGTTAATAGTCTTAAAATAAAAGGTGCTGAACAGACCAGAAAAACTGAAGTAAAACAGAAGGCTGGAAATGCTATATCAATTAATTCCTGACATGCCAGCAGTCTGGCCCTTGCATCGTCACTGGTAATTTTTCTATAAAATCTCGGGTAATAAATCTGCTGAAAAAGGGATTCCAGCAAAGCAAAAATACTGGCAGAGACACTGAAGCTTACAGCTAGATTTCCAAGAACTTCAAGGCCCAGCATTTTTTCGACAATGAATCGATATGAGTCATTAAGTAGCCACATGAAAAAAGTTGCGATCATAAGTGGAAGTGAAAATTTAATGACACTGCTCACTTGCTGAGATTTAATATTCAATCTGAACAAGTTCGATACAATTTTTTCGTTAATCATTTTCATGAAAAACCACAATGCAAAAATAGTAATAGCGGCCTGAAAAACAATGTACTGTCCGGCATACCACCATGTCCCCAGACTTCCATAAGTCTTTACCAGAACAATAGAAAGGACCAGACTTCCAGCGAGATTGACAAGTGTCAACCATGTAAAACTGATGCGTTTTTCCAGCATATTGAAGGCCGGTACAATTGTTCCAAACCATGTGTTGAGATAAATACTCGCTACAGATAAAACAATAACTTCTTTCAGGGAAATATCGGTCACAAAACCAAAATATTTTTTTGCGATATACACAATTGGAATGGATAAAAGAGAAACACCAATGACATAATAGTTGTAGGTAAACAATCTTTGAAAAAGAATTCCATTATCGTACCAAGAGTGAAATTTGCGATTCACAAATTGTCCCATGGGACTTATCAGTATTATTCCAAATAAAGTCGCAATGGAAGATAGTACATAGTAATTCCCCATCTCTTTTGGAGAAAGGTAATAAGTCGCAAACTTCATGGTTGCAATGGCTAGAAATGCCTGAACAATCCTGCCAAAAATCAGAAAAAATAAAGATTTATTTAACTTCATTTTTTCCCAGCGAGTAACGAAATAACACAAAGACCCTGGATAAAATAAGTCTGCGGCACCGGAACATAAAGGCTAGTGAAATAAAAAGTCGCAATAACTCCCCAGAAAATCCACCTCGATATGACAATATTTAATGGAGTTTCAATTATTTTTGTCAAGAAGCAGCCTCAGGATTTAAAAGCGGCTTCAATGAAACAAACATATTAAAATACGCTTTGCTTTGTTCACTTCCTAAAAACTTTTTTCCATTTTCTTTTAAATTTTTCACTTCACTCTCAGAAATGCTTTTTAAATACAGGCTAAGCTCTAGAGGTGTTGCGAATTTTCTCATATCAATAAAGCAATCTGCAGGAATCCATTTTTCGATGTCTTCACCGCCCCAATAGATGGGAACCGTACCAGCATAAAGACAATCAAAGATTTTCTCAGTAATGTAACCATCCATTCGAAGATTTTCAAAACAAAGATAAAATTTATATTTTGAAATAACGTCGAGTTTTGAGCTGCAAGGCCCTTTGTAGATTTCTTTGATACGTTGATAATTTTTAATATAAACCAGCCATAAACTTGATCTGGTCAGTTTTTTAAGCCATCCTCGTCCGTATAAATCAACTTCCATCAAGCGACTCAGTTTTGTGGCCCAGATAATTCTTTGTGAATAGAGTTCTCTTCCCGGGAATGAATGGGGTTTGTGGTGTCCGTTGATCAAGACGACCTTATGCATGCGATCCTGATTGTTCCAGTGTTTTTCAGAAACAAATCCATGAGGCTGAGGCCAGTAAAGTTTTCTTAATTTTTTTACGTCTACATTCTCAAGACTGTAACAGTCACCCGTTAAATTATGAATGAAAACATTTTCGAAATTTTTTGTTAACTCAGGAAGTGAGTCAAACATTTTTTTATCTACAAGAGGAGGCTCAAGTAAAAAATATGAAAAGAGTCTGAGCTTAAGAGCCTTAAGTGCACTCAAGTCTCTTTTGCGACTGAAACTCAGGTAAAGTGCTCCTGCCAGTTCTTCAGCTTTATACTTATCATAGCCGTCAAAAGTCATAACAGTATAACCTTCACTTTCTAAACTTTTTTTTAAGTTATAAAAAGGAAGTAATCCATCATCTCTATTAAGCAATGGATTATGGATATCAAAAAATCTTCCCTCATCAAATGCTTCTGAGGGTGGATCTATAAAAAAAAGCCTCATAGAGACATCATTAACAGGCGAACACGATCGAGCTCTTTTCTCATATCGTAATGGTGATTCCCTATAAAGAATCCATTTTTATCAATAAGGTCTGCATTTTTTAGATTGCCGTGAATTTCATGATCGAACCATTTCATAACTTCGTTTTTAGCAAAGTTACCTGCAACAATTGGTCGCACTTCTACACCCTGGGCAGATAATTGATCGACAACTTTTTTTCTTGGAAGATTATTAGTCTGATCATTGATGACAAAACTGTATCCAAACCAGCTGCTGTCGCCGATTTCTTTTTGAATGATATATTTATCCTGCCCCTGAAAAATTTCCTGGAAGTGAGCTGCGTTTACGCGTCTCCAGCGAACAAATTCAGAAAGCTTCTTGATCTGCTCTCTTCCAATAGCTCCACTCATCTCAAGTGGTCTTACATTGTAACCTGGAAGCACGAAGCGGAATGACTCTTCAAATGGGTCATCGCTTTTTTCGCCGACTACATGATTGAACTTCGGAAGATTGCGAGTCCATCCATGAGCGCGAAGACAGATAAGAATGTGGTGAAGTTCTTCGTCGTCCGTACAGACAATTCCGCCCTCCATTGTTGAAATATGATGACTGAAGAAACTACTGAAAGTTCCCATCACTCCAAATGTTCCTGCTTGTTTTCCTCCGAAAGTTGCTCCAAGAGATTCACAGTTATCTTCTAGAAGATAAATATTTTTCGTCCCGATAATATCTTTAATGACTTTAAAGTTATTCGAGTTACCTAAAAGGTTAACAGTTAGAATAGCGCGAGTTTTATCTGTCACTGCTGTCTTTAAATCTTCAAGATTGAAGTTTAAAGTTTCTTTATCAATATCGACGAACTTTAATTTTAATCCGTATTGATATAGTGGGTAATAAGTTGTCGACCACGAAACCGCAGGAACGATAACTTCATCTCCACGTTTTAGTGGGTTTTCTTTTTTATAAAAAAGAGCCGCGATCATTATCAAGTTTGCTGTTGAACCTGAACTCACCATAACACAGTATGGGGTGTTGAGATAACGGGCAAAATCTTTTTCGTATTCGAAAACGTTTTGTCCCATTGTAAACTGTCCGGACTTGATCACTCTCTGCATAGCTTCGTATTCAGCTTCGTCCCAGCTTGTCGTTGCTAATGGATAAAAAACATTGCTCATATCATCCTCTCAAAGTATTTAAATAAAAGTCATGTGAACGCATTAGTCCGGTTTTCAAATCAGTCTGTGATTTCCAGCCGAGCTCTTTCATTTTATCGATATTTAATAATTTCTGTTGCATTCCTTTTGGCTTTGTCAGGTCAAATTCAAAATGACCTTTGAAGCCTACTACTTCTGCGATTGTTTCGTAATATTCTTTTATCGAATAATCAAAACCTAACCCTATGTTAGTGTTCTGCGGCAGTTTCTCAAAATTTTTTACAGCAAAAAAGATAGCATCTGCTAAATCTTCTGAGTACATAAATTCTCTGCGAGCAAGGCCATCTCCCCAAATAACAATAGACTCCTGTGATTCCTTGGCAGCCTTTGTCATTCTCATAATGACTGCAGGGACCATATGAGATTTTTCTAAATCAAAATGGTCATGGCGTCCGTAAATATTGCAAGGAATAATAGATTTGTAACTGAGATCTGGAAATTGTTTAGAGATATAATCACAATGTTTTAAGACTGAGATTTTAGCTACTGCGTAACCTTCATTTGTCGGCTCAAGAAGTCCTGTTAAAAGATCCTCTTCTTTAATATTTGCCCCAATTTCTTTTGGATAAATACATGAGCTCGCCAGATTCAGAACTTTTGGAATTTTTAATTCCTGGCAGCTGGAAATAAGATTAAGTCCCATTTGAAGATTATCAAATAAGAAGCCTGTCATGTCGGCCATATTGGCCTGAATTCCACCGACTTTTCCCGCACAGTGAATCACCATTTCAGGTCTGTGTTTTTCTAAATAATTTTTAACGTCATTTTTATTGAGAAGATTAAGCTCCTTACTGACAGGAACCAAGAATTCATAAGAATTAAAATCTTTATGTTCACGTATGTTTTTTCCAACAAGACCGTTTCCGCCAGTAAGTAGTATTTTCAAATTTACACCTTTTCCCAATGATCAGGATATATGTTAATATTTTTTTGCTCATCTAAAAACCATTTCTTTGGTGCATAGACATTTTGACTCTTTGTCAGAAATGCCGGCCACCAGCTGAAAGTTGAATTTGAAATAATAAAATTTGAAAACTGCCCCATAACTTTGAAAGACAAGACAGGGTCATTGATTTCAAGAATAGTATAATCTTTCAGGAAATTAAAATTTTTACGTACCCAATCATTGTCGTTGGACATGATAAAAAATTTTGGATTAGAAACTTTCGCAGATATTAGTTCGGCGGCTTTTGCGAAATAGTCTGGCTCACAATTAAAATAAATTTTTGCATTAACAGAGTTAGTGTAATCGCCTTTTCTAACATGTATAAGAACAGAGCTTTGGTCGACATTTAAATTATAGTCATTAGTTAGATCAAAATATTTACGGTAGTTAATTGATTGGGGAAGTCCACTTACATCACTATAATAACCATCAAAACAGTGATTCTTAAAAATACCTGCTATTTTCCAAAAGAATGAACTCGCCTCATGCCTAGCGTTAATATATTTCAGGTTTTTTTTTGCTTCTATAGAGAGAACTCTATCTACATAGAATTCTCCACCTGCGTAATCTTTTTCAAATTCTTTTCCAAAAATTGAAACATCAACATAAATAGATTCTTGATCTGAAGATTTCAGGAGAGCGTGCATGACCTGGAATATTTGATTTCCGAGTCCTCCCTTAAGACGTAAAAATTTCATGATCAACCAATGGTAAAATTAAACTTTATTTCGCAATGAGGGTATACTATAATATATTTTCTTCTTTTTATAAATCCAAATAGTAACAAATGAGAGTTTCTGATGCTTGAATTATGTTTATCAAAATCAAAAATACTCCTTCATATTTTAAAAGTTAAAATAGCGCCGACATCAAAAGATCTCGCGTACGCACAATGGAACAGAGATGATGGGGACAATTCTTTACGATATGACTACCCTCTGAATAAAGACTCGATTGTCTTTGACGCTGGTGGATATAAGGGTGATTTCGCAGCAGAAATCTCTTCGCGATTTCAGTCAAAAGTTTTCGTCTTCGAACCTGTGGAAAAATTTTATCTATACAGCAAAAAACGTTTCGCTAACAATCCTTCAATCTCTATTTTTCAATACGGTGTTGGTGCTAAAGATGAAACTTTAAGCATTCAAGAAGATGAAAATAAAACCCAGATGAAGGCAAGCAACAACCAAAAATCAGTCATTCACGTTCAATTAAAAAACATTGAATCAGTCATTAAAGAACTTCAAATTCCTCAGCTTGATTTATTCAAAATCAATATCGAAGGCGGTGAATATGAGTTGCTGGAAAAAGTTTATGAAATGGGATTCATGGGAAAAGTAAAAGATTTCCAGATTCAATTTCATGATTTCATTCCAGGTGCTGATGAAAAAAGAGCCTCAGTCACAGACAAACTAAAGAAGACTCACTTTTGCAAATGGTCTTATGACTATATTTGGGAAAACTGGACTTTAAAAAAATAAAATAATGGCAAAATCAGAAGTCCAACCACTCGTAAGCTTTGTTATTCCTTCCTACAATTCAGGAAAATTTTTACGTCAGACACTTGAGAGCTGTCTCAATCAAACATATCCCAATCTTGAAATTCTAGTCATCAATGATGGCTCTACTGACAATACTGATGAAATTCTTGAAGAATATAAAAACATAAAAAACCTTCATCATATAAAAAATGAAAAGAACGAAGGAATTATTTATACCTTAAATAGAGGTATGAAACTCGCTCGCGGGGAATTTATCGCCAGAATGGATGGCGATGATATTTGTCTGCCAGACAGAGTTCAGGCCCAGGTGGATTTCCTGCGCTCTCATCCCGACATTGATGTACTCGGAACCGATATCATGATCATTGATCAGGATAATAAGAGAATGGGAAAACCGAGAGAAGTTCTTGCTTCAGAAGCTGAAGTGGAATGGTCGATGATCAGTTCATGTCCGGTTTTTCATCCAACAGTTATGTTGAGAAAAAACTTACTGACTCAGGAACCTTTTTCTGAAGCAGCTTATTTTGTCTCCGATAAAATTGCTGAAGACCTGGGGTTATGGGGAAGAGTTTTACTAGCCGGTAAAAAGATTGCTGTTTTAAATAAGCCATTTCTTCTCTATAGAAAGCACGGAGGCTCTTTGACTTCGGGATATGCTACTAAACAAATTGATATGGCCGTCTCTATCGTTTCTAATTTTTCTCAAGAAAAATGGAATATTGAAATAAGTGAAGCTTTTCTATTGAACATACGAAAGCGGGAAGAATTTTCTAGCAAAGCTTTTTTTAACGAAGCTGAATCAATAATTAAGACTTTAAAAAATCAGGGTAAACTTGAACTAGCTTTAGCTGCTCAAAAAGATATCCAAGTTATGTCATTAAATTATCTTCACTCATTTTTCCTATTAAATAATAAAGAAGAAAAAAAATTGCAGGCGTGGTGGAATACTTTTCTTTTTGTTTTTTCTTTTAGAAATTTCAATACATTATTTCAAGCTATGTTTAAGTTCTATAATGGAATAGTTAGAAAATTTTCTTAAAATAGCAGCGCCAGACTTAATACTCCAGTGGAGGAATAAGTGGCACAAGTTGGAACCTCACTCTATTATTAAATGGAATAATCGTAAATCTCAAAAGATATAAATGCGAGCCTTAATATTTAAACTTTTTTCAGCTTAAAACTTCAAAAACAGTTAGCTCAAGTTATTTGCTTTCAAATACCATTTTTGAAAAATTGCTATAACGAAAACTCCAATAAAATGCATAAATAGCTGAATTAATAATTGACGAGGAGCTACACCAAGCTGTGCAACACCATTCGCCATCCAAGCTCCCATAACTGCACACAAGTAAGGGTTACTTGTCATGAGCCACACCCATCTTTCAAATAAAATTGCTAGTAATAACAATAAAGCCATTCCAATAAATACTATAAAAAGTGAACCACTCAGATAAAACATTCCGGCAGGACCAGGAAGAGTTAAAAATTGAAACTTATTTGCGTTCATATGAACATATACGGAATTAGCAATATATTGATATTTTGTTATGTAACCAATGGCTGGTTTTTCCACCATCAAAGCACCCAAAAGCTTCATACTCTTTGCAGGATAACCCACAGCAACCATTACCCCCTCTATACCAATCCATCGATCTACTCCCATTATGGCAAGGCTTTTAAAACCCTGAAAAGCATCCGAAAACCCCATGCGTAGAGCATAATTTCGGCCAACTGTCATTGAAGAATTTTCATTGTAAGCAAAAGTTCTAGCAATATTTACAAATGTTCCGCTAATGATAAAACCTGTTATTCCAATAACAGCTAAAAATATAAATATTTTTCGCTTTAATCCCAAGCGGCACTTGTTTAATGCAACAGAGTAAAAAACTGGCAGAAGATGAATAATATATAGACCACGACTGAGAACTGATGCCGCAGAAAAAATAGCCTCAAAAATTGCTACAACTATTACCGCAGTTACTCGTCCCTTAGAACAAGATGATAAATAGAGAAGAGCTGAAATAACCATCACTAATCCCATACTAAGAACCCAGCCAAAGACAGCATTCACTGGCCATATATAAATAGTCTTGGCCACAATTCCCGTTTGATACATTCCGGAATATATATTGAATAAATTAATCACTGCGATACTAATTAAGACAAGACTCAAAATTAGCTTAAAGTTAAGAGAACTCAGGGTGATGATATTTTTATTTTTTAAATTAATATGTATGCAGCTAGTTTTTATAATTCGTTTTGAAAAAAACCAAACGAAAAAAATTGCGAGGTTAGAAACAATGCAAACTTTTAATAATTCATTATACTGATCTGCACTGAAAGAAAAACCCCCTACAGCTTCGACATATTGATATTGTAAAATTAAATGGGTGGTTAATTTGAGCCATCCTCCTAACCATAGAAAAATATTTAAAAGTGGCATACCATAATCAAAAGGCTTGTAAAAACCTATAAAGAGAGAAAATGCGGAAACTAATGAATATAATCCAAAAAGGACAAGTGATCCTGGAAAATGAACAGCAGAAAAAACAAATCCCAATAAATGGATAATGAGAATTAGTAACAAGATTAGACCATAGCCACTACTTAATCCAAATATTTTAGATTGAGAACTCGCAAATATAAATTTGTTACTTATTTTCAAATACTCTCCAAAGATATTATTTTATCAACAATGCAATGCGCCCAATTTCGTTATATTAATTTTTAACAATAGATTGCATCGATCAATCTAAAAAATACACAGTATGCTGGGAGTGTTTATAAAACTCTAAGCCCTTTTCCTTCTAGCTTCACTTGTCTCTTCGCCAACTCAAAATCTGAATGTGCCATTTCTTTAACAAGCTCTTCGAATGAAATTTTGGGGGTCCACCCAAGTTTAGTTTTAGCTTTCGTTGCATCTCCTAAAAGCGTCTCAACTTCAGTTGGTCTGAAATATTTTGGATCAATTTGAACAATAACTTGCCCTTTTTCGTCGACGGCTTTTTCTTCTAGACCTTCGCCTTGCCAAGTTATTTTCATATCAAGTTCGACAGCAACTCTATTAACAAATTCTCTAACAGTGTACTGCTTTCCTGTTGCGATAACAAAGTCATCAGCAACATCTTGCTGAAGCATCAACCATTGCATTTCTACATAGTCCTTAGCATGCCCCCAGTCTCTTTTCGCATCCATATTACCAAGGTAAAGACATTTATCTAGACCAAGTTTAATACGAGCAAGACCTCTTGTGATTTTTCTTGTTACGAACGTCTCTCCTCTCAAAGGAGACTCATGATTAAACAAAATCCCATTGCAAGCATAAATGCCGTAAGCTTCACGGTAATTAACAGTAATCCAGTAAGCGTACATTTTTGCAACAGCGTATGGAGAACGTGGATAAAATGGTGTTGTTTCTCTCTGCGGAGTTTCTTGAACTAAACCATAAAGCTCAGAAGTTGAAGCTTGATAAAATCTAGATTTTTTCTCCAATCCTAAAATTCTAATAGCCTCAAGAATTCTTAAAGCACCTAATGCATCCGAGTTCGCCGTGTACTCTGGTTCTTCAAAAGAAACTGCAACGTGTGATTGAGCAGCAAGGTTATATACTTCATCAGGCTGAACTTTTTGAATAATTCTTAAGAGTGAACTTGAATCAGTCATGTCACCATGATGAAGATAAAGATTTGAATCGGCTTCATGATGATCTTGAAACAAATGATCAATTCGATCTGTGTTAAATAGAGATGTTCTTCTTTTGATTCCATGAACTTCATATCCTTTATTCAAAAGAAACTCAGTTAGGTAAGCACCATCTTGCCCAGTAACACCTGTAATTAATGCTCTTTTCATTTGAAAGTCCTTTTCATTAAATTTTTTGCCCATATTAATTTTCCAAAGTCTACTTAGCAAGGAAAAAGGAAAGATACTTCACTGCACACAAGGCATAATCCGATAACGCACTTCTAAGTAATTTTTTATAATTTCTTTGTTAAATCATACTATAATAGTTTCAAATTTTATCCCAAGAGAAAATAGCAATGAAAAAGATTCTCGTCACTGGCGGCGCTGGTTACATCGGGTCCCACACAACTAACGCACTAATTGAAAATGGCTTCGAAGTAGTGATCATAGACGATTTATCAACAGGATTTGAATGTCTTCTGCACCCAAAAGCTAAATTTTATCGTGGATGTGTCACAGATGCTGAAACTACAGCGAGCATTTTAACTAAAGAAAATATTGATGGCGTTATTCATTTCGCAGCTAAAATTGTAGTACCGGAATCCATCAGCCAGCCATTGAATTATTACAATAATAATACTGTTGGAGTTATCAGAACTCTTGAAGCCTGCAAAAAAGCTGGCGTAAAAAAATTCGTCTTTTCGTCAACAGCGGCAGTTTACGGAAATGGCAGCAATGCGCTTGTGAATGAAAGTACACCAACTGCGCCCCTAAATCCTTATGGATTTTCAAAACTCATGAGCGAACAGTTAATAAAAGATGTTGAAGTGGAGTTTGGTTTGAAGTCTGTTATTCTTCGCTACTTCAACGTAGCAGGTGCTTCACAGTCCAAAAAATACGGACAAATTACAAAAAATGCATCTCACTTAATCAAAATCGCCTGTGAAGCGGCCGTTGGTAAAAGATCAGAAATGTTTATCACAGGGGATGACTACAATACTCCAGATGGAACTGGTGTACGCGATTATATTCATGTAGAAGACCTGGCAGATGCTCACGTCGCGGCCCTAAATTATTTAATGGCCGGTGGTGATAGTCAGACTCTCAATTGCGGTTATGGACATGGGGCCAGTGTAAAAGAAGTTATCAATACAATTAAAAAAGTTTCCGGTGTTGATTTTAAAGTTTCTATTGGTCCCCGCAGAGTTGGCGATGCCGATTCAATCGTATCTGATAATACAAAAATTAAAAAAATTCTGAACTGGAATCCAAAGCGCGACAATCTCGAACTGATTTGTAGAAGTGCTTATGAATGGGAAAAAGAATTAAATCTTTAGGTCATTCTTTAAGCTTGCTGCTTTCTGAACTGAATAGCCTCCAATAATAAAAAATAAATTAATTCCTAAGCTGATCGTTGACTGGGTCAAGCCACCAACGAAAAAAACTAAAATAAATGGAAGACTGATATATGCAATTGTACCAGAGTCATCGAAAGTTTCTTTAAACCAGAATAGCAACCACACCATAAAGGAAATAAATCCTAAAAGACCAGTACTTCCCAACATTTCAAATAAATTACTATGTGCGTGCCCTGCAAATTGTTTTTCCGGCAAATCATAACGTTGCTTCAAATCAGATGAATGTTGTTCAAAATTCAAGTATCCATATCCCAATACAGGTCGTTCTTTAAATGCAGCGAATGCTGCCTGCCACTGGCTTATTCTTTCTTTCTCTGACCCTGGTCTTACAACATTCTCACCTGCAAGATTGAAAAGAATTCCACCGAGTAGTGTAGCTACTACAATAAAGGTACCAAATTTTTTCTTATTACTTTTGAATAAAAAGAATGGCACAGCGACTAGATAAGCTAACCATGCACCACGAGTATAAGTCAGGTAAAGACCGATTAAATTAATCACAAAAACTACATATAGAAAATTAAGATTAATATATTCCTTAATCCTGCTTCTATAAATAATCATACCAGTAATGATAATCAAGAAGAACGAAAGATTGTGGGCATAGTTCATCACCATCCCAAACAATCCGGCATTTCTTATTGGAGAAATAACCCTCCATGTAACCGGATTAAACTCCCAGTATCTTGAAATAACCCCAACCAAAGTTGCAAAAGTTGTGGCCACACAAAACACATAAAGAAGTCTCGAAATCTTTTTCGCATCAAAATGATTTGTAAAATACCACGCATA
>JACMRM010000197.1 GCA_014376445.1 Bacteriovorax sp.
AGATTCTGACTACTGGCCAGAATTGTTGCATCGGAGCTTCTACTAAAAAAACTATAAGGAGTACGCGTTCTGCTCTTTTAATATACCCACACCATGGTTGTGACTCAAGGACAATTTCCTCTATTGAAATCAGACTTCAACACACTCACATATAGACAATGCTTCTACGGGCTTTTTCAATTGCCCTAGAAGTTCTAAAGTTAGCTTATGAGAAAGATCTTAGAAAACTCAATTGTCGTCTCAAATCTTGCAAAAACAATTCTGTATTCGACTGAATACAGAATTATGAATCAGCTCTCAAAAAGCTTTTCATTGTTCGTTAAACCACCATATCAAGAAAATGATAAAGACCTAGTAAAATATTTGAGAGAGGGAGTACTAAAACTTCATCAGGAAGATGCAAAAAATATCGCAGATGGATTTTACCCGATAGGGGTCATAAAACCGAAAGGACCTAAAGAGCATTTGAAAAATCTGCCGTATCTTTTAATTGATTCTTTAAAAATTTCAAGAAGAAGAAAGTTCAACATAAAAAAAGATTTTGATATAGAACCGGAAGATGCTCCGGATTATTTAAAAAGAAATTATCATTTCCAAACCGATGGCTATTTCTCTGAGCAGTCTGCAAAAATTTACGAGCATCAGGTTGAAGTTCTCTTTTCAGGAACAGCAGGTCCAATGAGAAGAATGCTTATAAAAATGATCAAAGAAAAGATTTCCAGAGACAGGCCGCTGAAGATTCTGGAATTGGGAGCAGGGGTTGGCTCGGCGACACTCGATTATGCAAAAGCTTTTGATTTTAGTTCATATACAGTCTCAGACGTTTCCGGGCCATATCTCAAGGCCGCTAAAGAGAGATTTAATAATCCCAAAATGGAATTTGTTCAGACGGCCGCAGAATCGCTTCCATTTGCAGATGAAGAGTTTGACATGGTTTTTTCAGTTTATTTATTTCATGAGCTGCCACAGGCGATTCGTGAAAAGGTTCTTGCAGAATCTTATAGAGTGTTAAAAAAGAAAGGCATTCTCGGGATATGTGATTCTCTTCAAAAAAATGATGTTCCAAAATTAAATCGAGTCCTGGAAAATTTTCCGATTGATTATCACGAGCCTTTTTATAAGGGGTACACGATTTGGAATTTGAATTCTGCGCTTAATGCAATTGGGTTTAGAAATGTAGAATCGCAGTTCAAACTGCTTTCGAAATACTGGGTTGCCGAAAAATAAGCACTCTCTAAGGATTGTCTAATTGTTCTTTCTGAACTCGTGATTTATGCTCTAAATATGGATGAAAATATAAAAAAATTTAGCGTTACTTCAACTGGACCTTCAGGGATTACTTCCCAGTGGGTTAATCGCCTCAAGGATAAAGTTTGCGATGATATGAAGATGAGTATTCCGGAAGAATTTGCAGGCCCCGGGAAGACTTACTCACCTGAGGATCTTTATGCTTTAAGTTTGATGAACTGCTATTTCGCGACTTTTAAATACATTGCTGAGAAGTCCAAGCTTCAATACGATAGCATCGATGGTGTTGCTACTTTGAATGTCGGTAAAGGAGATCGTAATTCTTTATGGATGGAGAGTATTGAGATCAAAATCAAATTAATTGGCTGTGCTAATATAGAGCGTGCTTTAAACATGATGGAAAAAACCAAAACGCAATGTATGATTATTAATTCAGTTAATACGAAAGTTAATTTTGAGTTTTTAGCTGAATAATCTTGGGAAATTTTTTTGTGAAAAATAAA
>JACMRM010000198.1 GCA_014376445.1 Bacteriovorax sp.
AATAAAGATCTTACAAGAAATCGGGTGTGACTCTATATTAATTAATATTTCCAAAGAAGATGAGCGAAAAATATTAATTGATCATTTAGAAACTTTGGACAATAAACCAGTTATTCTTTATGGAAACATTTCATCTAGAGATCAGCTCTCTCGGATAAATTAATTATTTACGGCATGCTTAATGCATCTGGTTCTAAATCGAGAGTATTCAATAACAGAAAAAATCGGAATTAAAACTTCAGGTGCAAAGTCCCGTTAATTATTTGCAAATTATAAATGGGTATAAAGATACAATGCCACTGGAAAAATTATTTATCAAAAGTTGCGAAAAAAAAATAAAAAGCCACACATGGAACTTTTTTATTAATAAATGCCTCTCAAGGTAGCATAGATAATAACGGCTCCAACGCTTATAAAAAAAACATCCAGGATATTGGGCAGCCTTAATATAAATAAAATGTCATCCACTGCAGATAATATTTTAAAAATGAGTGGCCTGTACTGCGGAATGATCTTCACGTTACTCTCAAAGATTTTTACAGCACGTCTGCCACTTTCTACTGCTGCCTCAATACTCCACACGTCTACTTCAGTTGCAGTGTGCGCACCGGCAAGTGCTAAATTCTCAAAGGATGTTTTTTGTTTTGGAATATAAATTTGATTATTTGTAGAATTAACCCATTTCGGCTGACTCCCTTTAATCCCATCTTCAGAAAAAATCCATTCATGCCAGACTTCCACCCGCTCTATAGGATAATCTGTCCATGTCTTTCCGTAATTGGCCTCTTTGATCAAAGTGTCTAGCGCACCGGAACTTTTTAGCTGATCCATAACCTCATCGATGAACTGCTCTTTTGTACATTTCTCCAGGGGGATTCCGTACAATTTCCCCGGAACAGATGAAACACATGCAGTAACTGTCCAGAGTGATTCAATTCTTTCTCCCAGATAAACTTCTGGCACCCAGGCCTGCTCCTGAGCAAATAAAGTCAAATCAAATAAGGAATCAGCAAGAACAAGGGCACATCTTTTTCTAGGCCAGTAAATTTTTTCGCTAAAAGCAATTCTCAATGAGACCTGAATGTGTGGACCTTTATGAATCAGCTTTGAAAATAATTGTAACTGAGAATCTTTTTTTAAAGCAGGATTGTTATCTACAATCCTAGAAGTAAAAAAAGGATTAATAGCGAGGATAAAGATATCAGCCTTTATTATTTCTCCACTTAAAAGTTTTGCACTCGAAATTCTTTCATGCTCAACATTCAGGTCGATCAGCTCTGAGTTCCAGAAAAAATACACTCCAGAGTTTTTCAGATGGTAAATCCATTTATCAAACCATGCCTCATTACTGGGAGAATTGAGTAGTAACCAGCCCGAGCGCGAACCATGACGCCACGGTCCCCCTTCAGCATCACCGGCGTGAAGATAGGAAGGTTTGGATATAAGCTGTTTGCGAAAAAAATGGCCTGCCTGATGAAGAGAAACATTCAACCAGTCGGACCCCACCCACGGACCGAAACTAGAGCACCACGTAGCTAGTCCTTCTTCACTCATCAGTGGACGCCATGCCTCTTTTGCATTGATTGTAGAATATTTTTTTTCACTTCTCTTTTTTGAGCACCAGACTTTCATCATGAGGTAGGTGGCAAGAATTTTATCAAGAGTGGTAAGCCTGAACATTTTTTTAACATCAATGACCCAGGAACTGGAATCATCAAACTGAGCTTTGCCTTCATTGGGAGCAATTCCAAAATCAATAGGGCGCGAAAGTACTTTATCATACAAGCTATTTGCCCCATCAAAAGGAATTTCTTTTAGGATAGAAAACACATTGTGATACCACGGCCCTATTCCATGCCAGGAGTATTCTGATGGCATTCCCATGTCTTTCTTGCAGCGAGCGCTTCTAAAAAATCCACCGGCTTCATTGTTTACTTCATGAACGCTAACCTGATATCCATACTTAATGAACTCGTGAGCTGCAGTAAGGCCCGCTATTCCTGCCCCGAAAATGACTACATGTTTATTCTCAATTTTTTTGTTTCTGCTCAATGAGCACCCCGTAGTTTTTTTGCCAGATCTTAAAACTTAAGTAGCAAATGGTGTGCCTACTATTTCTTATGAACTTACGAATACCAAATCAGCTGCATTTCTGTTTTAAAGGAATGTGAAAAATAATCGGCGAGTTCTCTATCGTTTTTAGATTTTTATACAGAATAAATATTCTCAACATTTTTATAAGCTTTTTTATCTATTAAATTAAAGTAGTCACCTTTAGCCAACAGGCTCCGTCGTACATCAAATATGGAAAGTGCATCTTGATCATAAGCTTCTGAGACATTGCTTCCATTTGATTCGTGGGCATCAAGAACGTAGAACGCACCTGAACCCATAACATCAAACCTCGAATTATCTTCCATAATGATTTTGGGTATATTGGTATCACTGATGTGAACGTGATCAGAGCTAAAGGCCTTAATGATCCTGCTTACAAAGACACTTTGATTGCGAAAGCAAAACAGCAGATCGAAGAAATTTTAAGAAACTAATAAATCACTTCCAGCAGAGTTGCGCGGTGTAGTTACCACAAGTCTACTGGAGCCTTTATCGGTCTTTTTTTCCGGCCTCGCATGCGGTGAAATTTCCGCCCCCACCACCTAAGTTATCAGCGCAGTTTGCAGATGCACTTGATGGTGCAGGAGCAATCACTGCCGGAAGAATGGGTTTTTTCTTAAATTTTACTGAGTGAGTGTTCACTGAGATTTCATTTGTGGCAGCGCTGTTACTGTTTTCTTCTTCTTCATTCACATCTGTTGTAACATTTGAAGATTTTACAATCGGAGCATCAGCTTTTTTCTTTTTCGTTGTTTGTGAAAAAGCAGTCGTTGCTGAAAATAATGAAATAATCAATAAGAAACTTAAGAAGTCATTTTTTTTCATAGATTCATTCCTATCGTTTTAAAGAACTCAATTTTAGTCTACGCTTACTGTTTCATATGTCCAGATCTCTAACAAATCGTGTCTTAAAAAGAAAGAACCAATTGCAGCTTGTTGTTAAGACTTTGATTTGATAATCTTTTAAGATTGATAATGATTACTGTAAAGGACCTTTATCCTACTTAAAAAATTTCTCCTTCTTTTTTTATTTCTCTGCTACACAAATGTGAGTGCGGCAGAAAACGCCAACAATTTTGTTTTTAATCGTGGAAATTTCGCAGTTATCGCCCCACCTTACGTCAATAAAGACTACTACCTGATTGAGTTTGGATTTATAACAGAAAAATTAATTGAAAAATGGAACTATAACTACAACGCTTACGTTAATGCCGTAGTCTTCGAAGACTGGAGAGACAGATCTGATAAATACCGGGCAGGGGCGCTGGGGTTCAAAGGCGGAGTTATCCTGCCGACCCAACCTTGGGTGCCGCTACTTTTTTCTTTTAATGTGGGTTATGCAAA
>JACMRM010000199.1 GCA_014376445.1 Bacteriovorax sp.
AAACCCAAAAAACAAAAGAAACATCATTGCAGACGACAAACTAGCTAAACTTTTTGGAAAAAAAGAAGTAACTATGTTCGAACTTGCAGGGATCGTTGGAAAACACCTGTCATAATTTTTAATTAAGACTAAGTTCCATAAAAAAGAGACCACCTTCGGGTGGTCTTTTTTTGTCTTTTTTTATAGTTAATCGGATAGCGTCCATAATTAACAGTTGCGAATTATAGAGTTTTAAGAATTTCATTGCGAAGTAAAAATAGTCCACTGGACTAGTTTTTAAGGATGCTTCAAAGCAGAATATTTTGTATCAACAGAATCACTTACCCACTCAGTATTATCGCTCTTTTTTACCGCTTTAGCGGTCTTTAAAAACTCATTACACTGAATACTCGAGGCGATGTTACCCGAAGTCTCACTCTTGTTTTCAAGGTAATTTACACAGCTCTCACCATAAAAATTTAGATACTCAGGAAAATTTTTGGCAAAAAGATTAATGATTGCCTTGCTTCTCGGCAGACCCGCATCCATAAAAATTTTATCCGGGATCAAAGGCAGCTTTTTAATCTCAGACAAAAGCTTCTGCCTCTTCTGATACTGCGAGCTAAGATTTTCAACTTTCTTCCAGGCGATATTCATCTTATCGCCTACAACCGGACCATCTAGAAGATAGAGAACTGCATAGAGATCTTCTTCATCTTTAGTTAAAAGATTTTTGGCAGACAAAAGATTCATCGCCATTTCTTTTTCCAGTCCATTAGTAATTGTTGATTGAAGGGCCAATCTTAAAGGCGTTACAATTTTTACAAAACATTTTTCCGGAATAAAGCGCTTGATCAGCATTTTATAATTTCCATCAAAGTCACGATCAAAACTTTCCTGGGTCAGTTTGTTAATAATCGCTCTTTGAATATCAGGTTTTTCACAATAAAGAGGAGAGATCGCATCGTTTACAGCAGTCTGATAAAACGGCCAAGTCTTCACTGAACTTTGATAGAGTTCGACAATTTTTGCCAGATCTAAACCAATGTCAGCGTCTTTTCTTGAAAAATACCAGAATGAACTCAATTCACCATCGCAGGTCTTGAGGCCTTCAATTTTTTCAGCAGAAGATTTGCCTGAGGTCTGCTTATAACATTCACCAAAAAATTTCTTGGCATAGAGGGATCTTTTCAACTGAAAAAATTCGTCGTCATTCATGGCGCTCGAGCGCGCAATTGACTCGATATGCTTGTAGGTTTTCATGCTGAAGTCTTTTGTCTTCAGTTTGTAATCCACCATTTCCATGGCCATCGACTGGTACATGTCTTTCCATAATTTTAGTCTTTCGCTGGGGCGGATGTCGTTGACGTGAGTCAGAAATTCTTCGAAGTTCTTTTCGCGCTCTAAAACACTCAAATCTTTAAGTGTATACAACGGTGCTGCTTGAGAAAAAGCAGGTGAAGTTGTGCCTAGAGTTTGGAGGAGTATAAATGCGCTGAGAGATAATAACATAACTAAATTTTAGGGAGAGAAATGCTATTAGTCAAACTCCAAAAACTATTGGTGAAACCACGCGTTTTAAGCTAACTTTGGGGGCACTTATTTTTTTAATTTTTATCTCTTACGGAGCCTTACCTATGCCATTAGTGCCAGAGGATTTTCTTAAAACTATTTTGAAAGTCGAACACCTTGATTATAAATTAATTTTTTACCAGGAATTCAGCGATATTTTCATGGAAAAAGAAACGCTGAACGCTGATGTGATTGAAACCATCACTCCCTACCTGAATAATTTGAACAAGAATTTCAGGATTCAACTGGTTTTCAGGGCAACACCTTTTTTAGTTGGTTTTTATTTTGACCGCAAAGAAGTTCGCTTTTATACGCCGAAACTTTCTCAGGAGCTTTTTGTTCTTCAACAAAGTGAAATTTTAGACCTGAATCTTCCTCAGGTGAAAGAGATGAGAGTGCACGCTGAGCTAGCTGCTTCTCTACAGGTTAAGAATTTTCCGACAGTGATTGAGAACTTAATCAAGGTTGAAGGTCTGCCTGATTTATTGAATGATTCGAAATACCAGGAAATCGATGCGAGATCGGCAGAGATTGTAAAAAAGCTTTTAGGTTTTTTAAATGAATACCGTCCAACTTTATTTGAAGATGTTTCAGATTTTGGTTTAGGGCTTACAGCTCAATATGCACTTCTGCGCATTCATTTGCTAAAATTCCTGGCGATTCTTCCATCACTGGATCACGATAAAAAAGGAGTCGAAGTTAAAAGAATTTTAATCGAAGCACTTTCACGTTTTCTAAAAGACAATTCAAAATCAAGAAAGGCACGGAAAAAAGGGCAAGAGAGATCTCTGCCAAATACATACACTCTTGGGATTAAAGCATTTTATTACTTAGCACGTCTCACTCCGGCATGGCCTCTTTCTGCAACCGTAAGACACGCAGTGAAAGTTATGGCGAAACGCTTTATTGCAGGTGAGAGTATCGAGAAGGCCGACAAATCTCTTCGCGCTCTAAGTGATACCGGTCGGGATGTGACACTTGATCAGCTCGGAGAATTGGTTGTTTCTGAAAAAGAAGCTGACCACTACAAAGATGAAGTCTTAAAACTTGTCCGTGGTTTTTCTCTTCACGTAAAAAAAGGCGAGCTGAACGTTGCGGGAATTAACCGCGCTCACGTCTCTATTAAAGTTTCTGCACTTTGTTCTGACTTTAAACCTCAGGCCTTTGACTACACATACAATTTAGTCGGACCAAGGCTAAAAGAAATTCTGTTAACGGCAAAAGAAGAAGATGTTTTCATTAACATCGACGCTGAACACTACCATTACCGCGACGTAGTTTTTAAAATATATAAGCGCGTTCTTTTAGAAACTGCTGAATTAAAAAATTATAAATCAACAGGGATTGTTATCCAGGCCTATCTTCGCGACGGACACAAGCATCTTCAGGATATTATCGCTCTTGCAGCTGTGAGAAATCTTCCAATGCCGGTTCGTTTAGTAAAAGGTGCTTATTGGGATGCTGAAACAGTTGAAGGAGATGCTCATAGTTTCAATGCTCCTCAATTCCTGAATAAAGAAGAAACTGATATTCACTTCAGACAATTGATTTTAAAAATTCTTGAGTCTCATCCACACTTAAAACTGGCACTTGCTTCACACAACTTTTCTGACCATGGGTTTGCGGAAGCAGCGAAAGAGCTTCTTTATCCGCAAGTCGGAGAAATTGAGCATCAGTGTCTGCACATGACTTATGAAGCACTTTCAACTGCACTGGCAAAAATGGGCTGGGCCACAAGAAACTACGTTCCTGTTGGAAGTCTTCTGGTAGGCATGGCCTATCTTGTCCGGCGTATTATGGAAAACTCATCCCAGGTAGGCGTCTTGACTATCATGCGTTCTCACAAAAAGCATTTAACACTTCAGTCTCCATACGCGATTCACGAAACAAAAAAGAAAGAAGGAAAAATCGTCCGCGATATTTCTATTTCAAAACTTGAAGATGAATTCTTCAACGTGTCTCCGCTTCGCCTTTATATTGACAGTGAAAGAATGTGGATTGAAAAAGCACTTCAGACTTTTAAGGAAAAAGCACTTGGAAGAGATTATCACAATGAATTTAACTTAAAGGGCGAATGGATAGAAATCCACGCCAGCTCGAGCCCAGAGACTTTGGTTGGCCGCATTCGTTTTGCCAATATCGAAGATGCCGGCCGTGCTCTCGATACAATTGATAAAAGTTATCTTGAAGGCTCGTGGGCAAATTCAAAGTGGCCGTTTAGAACTGCAACCTTAGTAAAAGCTGCGAGCTTAATGCTGGCAAAAAGAAACGAGCTTTCAGCTTTGATCGTTTATGAAGCAGGTAAATCTGTTGCTGAAGCGCTGGCCGATGTTGATGAAGCTATCGACTTCCTTAACTTCTACGCGCGCACAGAAGCTTATCTTCAAAGAAATTTAACAGACCTTACAAGTAGAGGTCCGAGTATTGTTATTTCTCCGTGGAACTTTCCTATCGCTATCCCTTGCGGAATGGTGGCGAGTTCACTGGTTTGCGGCAACACCGTTATTTTAAAATCTGCAGAGCAGACTCCGCTTATTACTCAGCTTCTCGTCGATATTCTTCACGCTTCTGGCGTTCCGAAAGATGTCTTGGTTCATCTTCCCGGCGAAGGGGAGACGGTTGGTGATTATCTCGTTCGCGACCCGCGCACTTCGACAATTATCTTTACCGGCTCAAAAGCAGTCGGAACTTATATCGGCTCAGTTGCCAGAAAAAGACTTTATAAAAATAAACTTACAGGTAAAACATTTCCTGTAAAGGCCATTACCGAAATGGGTGGTAAGAATGCCGTAATCGTCACGCAGAATGCTGAGCTTGATGAAACAGTTTCTGGAATTTTATTTTCAGCTTTCGGGCATGCAGGACAAAAATGTTCGGCCTGTTCAAGAGTTATTGTTCACAATTCATTGAAAGAAAAATTAATCGACAGACTTCGTTCTGCTTCTTCAGATTTAAAAGTAGGTGAGTCGTATAAATTTGATACAACTGTTAATCCTGTTATCACCGGCGAAGACCAGAAGCGACTGAGACAAGCGGTAAGAGAAGCAAGCAATGAAGCTGTTAATTACGGCGGCTCAGTTGTCATCGACAGATCAAATGATGATCTGCCAGGATTTTGTGTCGGCCCTGCGATAATCGAACTTCCTTATGAAAGAGCTTTAAATAAAGAAAGTTTTGCCCAACGCGAGCTTTTCGGGCCAGTTGTACATATTGTCGGCTTCGATACTCTCGATGATGCTGCAAGAATGTTTAATAGCACTGACTACGCTCTTACCGGCGGAATTTTCAGCCAGTCACAAAATGATATTGATTATCTTCTGACAAAAATTGAAAGTGGAAACGTTTATATCAACCGTACGATTACCGGTGCACGAGTGGCGATCGAGCCATTCGGCGGATTCAAACTTTCCGGAACAGGGCCTAAGGCCGGCGGACGTCATTATGTATTAGCTCTTCACCAGATTAATGAAGCAAGTACAGCAAGCGCAAGTGAGCCACGTCCTGCAGTTGAAGAAGGTCATGACTCACCGGTTGAGTTGAAACGTCCGTCAAAACTTACAAGTCAGTCACGCTTATACCGTATGGAAAAATTTCTTGAGCATTTTATTTCAACTTTTGAAACTTACTATCAGGGAATTTATAGAAACTATAAAGACCCTCTCCGTGATTACAAAAAATGGCTTTCGAAAAACTTTATCAGTTTTATTGAGCGCGAGCATAAAAACCGCGTGATTCCTGGGCAGATAAGCTATAACGACTATCGCCTTTCAACAGAGCACGCTCTGGTCGTGGCCGTCACTGATAAACCTGAATTAAAAACATTAATCCAGATTTTCTCCGCCATTGCCGCTGGAACAGGGGTAACGATTGCCTGTAGAAATAAATCATCATTTCAATGGTGGATGAGTCTTCGCGATTCATTATTTCAGGCAGGATTTTCAAAAGAAAATATTGATGTTTATTTTGCGAAATCCCATGAGCTTCAAAAAGCAATCAACAACCCGAAACTTTCGGTAATCATTTACGATGGGAACCTTGAAGATTTCGGCGCTCACGTTGGTCACTTCCTTGACGATGCCCGCAGCGACCAGAGAATGAAATTAATTCTCACGACTGCTGATCATTTAAAAGCGAATGATTTTTATCATCAGACTTTAAATTATATCTGGGTAAGGTCACTGGCCGTAAACACAATGAGACATGGTGCTCCTCTTGATTTAGAGATTTAATCATGAAAATTGGTTTTTTTGGATGCGGAAATATGGGAGCAGCGCTGGCGGAAGGTTTTAAGAAAAACTATCCGGGAGTTGAACAGTATTTTTTTACGCCTTCAAATATAAAGGCACAGCATCTTGCCGCTAAACTCGGCGGGCATTTTGTTAATTTTGCAGTTGATATGCCTCAAGATCTGGATTGGTACATTCTTGCTTTCAAGCCGCAGTCACTGATGGATTTTAATTTTGCCTTTAACCGCAATGCCAAAGTCCTGTCAGTTTTAGCGGGTACAGGAATTGAGACGCTGGAAATAAAATTCCAGATTAATCATGTTGCACGTTTGATGCCCAACACACCTTCTAGTATTGGTTTTGGTGCGAATTTATTTTATGCCAATTTTGAATCAGAAGAGATTAAGAAGCTTCTTGGAGCTCTCGGGAAAGTCTTCACAATGAAATCAGAAAAAGAAAT
>JACMRM010000200.1 GCA_014376445.1 Bacteriovorax sp.
AATGTGACAATTCTGTCGAAACGCCGACTACCCAGACTGTTTTGTAAAACGCTGCAAAAGCTCAGTTTGCCTCCAAGTAGAACATGCGCTGATTCGCGTTCGAATCTTTAGGACCAAACTCAATGTGATTTTGTCGATCTTGTAGAAAACAGATATTGCTTTGAGATCCCCATCTTTTAAACAATTATCACGTTCATTATTTTTTTGTCGGCGGATGATTGTACACCTTCATGTTGTAGGAGAAGAACCTATTCACAGCCAGCCTGGGAAAATTCATTACACTAAGTAGAATCGTATAGAGTAGTTTTTTGTGAGTAATAAATTTATAATATCAAAATCTTAAGTTCGACAATAATAAGAAACATTCATTCACATTTCCCTGACGCAATCGAAATAATTTCAGTGTCTTTTACAGATACGAATGATAAGAGCGGATTCTTAATTAATTTAATTTGTATTAATGATATGGGCCTTTAATGCTTTTCCTCGAAGAAAGCGCCCCCATATATATTCTTTGGGTCTTTAAAAGAAATAACATCTCCAATTGTAAAAGATAAAACCTTTTTATAAATTCCTATTAATAACTTTTCGATAAAAAATTAACTTTTAAAAAGGAGCCTTCATTTGATAATAAAATGACGATTTTCTACTAGCATCTACACGCACATCAATCACCATTGTGATGTTCTTTCTAATAACCTGCCGGTGTTGAACTGATACATAGTTTTTATCTGATCGACCAGCAATCAGTGTTACCATTTCATTCGGGCCAAGTGAATAATCGCGGGTTACTGACATTGTGACAGCGCTGCTTTTCTTATCTTTTCTATATTGCGCTTGGTACTGTTGAGCGTATTGATCTGTGAGTGTCATAGTGATTAACCTGATTCCATTGTCTTCTTCTATTTTTCCATTTAATTGGGCAGCTTCCTTGTCGTCATCAGCTCCCAACCTCACTTCAAAAGGGATAGTTAGTTTTTTAGTAATTTTTCCTTGAATAGTTGCCTTCATATCTAGCTCAATTAAACTTTTTCCTGCTTTATTTTGTAAATGCATTTTAGCCGTATTTTCTTTTAAACTTATTTCCGACTGGCCTTTAACACTTATTCCAGTTCCTAATATTTCTTGTTCCATGTCACCCTTGGCAATATGAACATTTTGAGGGATGTAGTGTTTTACTTCAACAGTTGGATCAAAATCAAAATTGTATTTTTCTTTTTTTACTGCGGCATTTTCTAGAGAAGGAGTTTGATTCGTTTGTTTCGTATCAGCTGAGTAGACTGCTGCAACAGCATTGCGTTTAGGACTCTCCTCTATGCGTTCACTTCTTGAGTCTATCGAAGGGAGATTATATGGATTTTTTTCATCGGCGGTCGGTGTGTAATTGTAATAACGAAATTTTCCACCTTTTTTAGAAAGCTCTGCTTGAACAATGATGTTACTTTGCTCACCTTCACCACGATAGTAGTAAAGAATTTCTTCTCTGCTTGGGTCCATAACCTGTACACTGCTCATGCTATTAAACTTAAAAACATCTTCGGCCATAAGCTGCATTTTACCGTCAAACTTTGTCGGCCGAAGATCGGCCGTATAGTCATTATACCTTGAGCACTTCAGACCACCGCCCGGTAAGCGCACTTTCACAACGTAATAAAGAAATTTCAAACGATTGATGTGAACAGGTATTTCTTCATTTTCACTCAAATTTGGATCTTTTTTCATAACATCAAGAATTTTATTAATTGAGCTCGCTAGTTCAAAATGCCTGGGACAATGATCACAGTTTCTTTCATTCACAGTTTCTTCATATAAAAACTTTGGATTATCTTTTTTAGAATCCACTCCTTTCTTTACAAAAACCAAAACACTCTCAACTTTATTAAATGTGCTGGCCGCAGCAGGCAGAGGTTGAATATCTTTTATTTTATTGAGAGTGTCTATATCAAGTGCAAGCACTTTTCCTGCAGGAAATCCTGCTAAAGTAAAAAGAGCGATTAGTATGGTTATACATTTCCATTTCATATCAATCTTGTCGGTAGAGGATTTTAAAGAGGTAGCTTTAATTTTGGTAAGTATTACATCGATATTTTCAAGGCAATATTTTCCACTTGAAGATGATTAACCGATTGAGAATCAACCACTTAAGGTCACATACTCTCTGTACACTGATAATACCTATATAAAACTTTCATAACTCCACTATTTTTTCAGCATCATGCGATATTAATGCTGATTCCAGTTGGAGCTTTTATGAAAAAAATGATTTTCGGGTTAACACTTGTATCTGTATTATCAATGAATGCATTTGCAGATACGTCTAATTCTGAAAAAGAAGTCGCCACCGATCATTTGATTTCTATTTTGAAAAAAACTAATTACTTTAATTATATCGATACAAGAATTCACGGCTGGCCTAAATCCGATCCATCAAAAAAATTCTGGTGGGGTTCGATGTGGTCTGGTGTACGGATTCTAAAAAAAGACGGGCAAGTCACTTATCTACATCCAGATGATGGATCAGATAATAACGGTTTTAGAACTGCTTCACTTTTAGAAAGTATGTGTTTTGCTCAAAAAATATCTCCTCGCCCAGAGTGGGAATATCAAATTCAAAAAATGGTTA
>JACMRM010000201.1 GCA_014376445.1 Bacteriovorax sp.
GAATGGATCAGGTCGCGGGTTTCACGCTTGTAATCTTCATCTGCATAAGCTCCGATGTAGAGGCCGCGCGGTCCGACTGTAAGCAAAACCATATCCGTCATCTCAAGCATTTTCTCACAGGCAAGTAATGGATCGATCTCACCTACAAGGGCCTTGGCCTCTTCTTCATTCATCGCACATAAAGAAACATATTCACTTATAAATTTTAGAAAGAAATCTTTTTTTGAAGCTATCAGTCCACTGGTTCCCAGAGATAATACGACAGGTACATTATATTTTTTCGCGTAATCGCAGGCAGCAAGATTTGCTTTAAACATCGAAGAGCTTTCATCGCGAAGAGAGTAAGCAGAAACTAAAAGCAGAGACGCCCCTTTTATTACTTCTTCAGGAATAAAGTCACTCGAGAGCTCATTCATGATTCCTTTGCCGATTAAAAAAGACCTTTCACGGTCTGGTGTTAAAAGACAAAGCGCTCTTCCCATAGGGCCGTCCACGGGCTTTAGATAAGAAAAATCTACAAATGAATTGGTCGTGCAGATATATTTAAAAGCGTAGTCGCCTACAGAAATATTTTTTGAGATTGCTCCGAGTGCAACAGAACGAGAATCTGAAAGCACGCTGTAATTGTGAAGTGTATTTCCAATAGCACCCCCGGCATACTCTCCAACGATGGCCTTATTATTTTTTAATTCTCGATAGATTTCTTCAACTATTACATCTTCCTTAACAACAGACTCACCTTTAGTGATGCCAAATTTTTCAAGGAATTCAAATGATACATTCGCTTCAATATCTACTATCAACTGGTCTACACCAACAACATAAACTGATCCTCTCTCTGAAAAATCTGGATCAAAGGGAATACGTCCTGATTCAGTAACTGGGAAGTAATGTTTAGTCTTTCTTTTGCCTGGAAATTTCAAGGAATGCCCCTTATAATTTATTTAATGCTTAAATCAAAAATTATACCTGTTATTTTAGGACTTCTTTTATCATTCGTCACTATGGCAGCTGATAATTCCATCATCAATGACGGCGCAAAAGTAAATCTTACAGGTGGAACTTATACTGCAAAAATTATTGCTCCCAAGGCGACGGTTTATTCAGATGAAAATATGCTTTCTCCATTGGGCTATATCTCCAATGGAAAAACGATTATTGTTGGAAACCCTAGACGTATGAACCGCGACCTGGTCCCTACAGTGGTTTACGGCAGACTCGCTTTTATTGAAATCAAAGACATCCGTTATGAAGATGCGGCAGATGAAGAGTACAATACAAAGCGCGGGGCACCACGCGAACACAATGTCGATGCGACGATCCAGCCCCCTGAAGAAAAACTCTCGGTCAACAACTCTGCTTACTTCACATTGCACACCTATGATGCCGGTGACGATGTCAAGCATGCTTTTGCATCGATAGACAGCGCAGAGCAGTCATCATTCACCGGATTTAATTTACACTTCATTCATAGAAAAGAAATGTCCCGTCTTTTTTATGGAGCAGGCTTCGACTACAGTTCAATTTCCTCAGCATCGATGAAATTTAACTTCTGGCTTTTAAGCTCTATGTTTGGTTACACACCATTGAGAAATAAACTTTTTCTAATCGATGTTTATGCAACACTGGATTTAGGAATCAACGGTATTTTAGATATCAGTACTAATTTTGTAAATGAACCGACTCCATGGGTGTGGGGACCAACGGCCAATGCACGCATTGTTTTTTTTCCGGACTTAAAATACCATGTGCTCGGAGGGGTCGGCATCAAAAAATACAATGTAATTGGTGTCGATCTATTACGAGATGCTAACGATGTTAGCTATCCGGGAATCAAGGGTCTAACCAGCGTAAGTTTTTCTATCGGACTCGGGATGGAGTTTAACTAGAATTTATTCGATTGAAAGCGAGCTGTCTGAATCATCAGTATTTATTTTTTTATCTTTTGCCTTCTGGAGGTTAAATTTAATTTTATCTTCTGGAGTGGAAAACTGACCTTCTGATTTAATGACACCCTGATCAGCTTCTTTCTTCACTTCACCTTCAAGCTCTTCCGAAATTTTTCTTTTCAGCGCTTCTGCTGCTGTCTCATTCAGGTATCCACTTGCCGATGAAAGTGTCGAACCAAATTTTTTATAGGCGAACTCATAAAAAGGCTTGAGGTACTTCAGGTTTAATTTTCCGCGCTCTAAAAATAAAATGATAACACGGACGAAGTCACGGTTATCGAGATCGTGAGACCAAGCAGAATAAAGATACGTCATTCCCTGTTGATCTACACGCTGATTGTAAGGGATCTGTTTATAGAGTGCATAAATCGAAATCGCTGAATCAGTTGAGCTGCTTTTGTAATTGATCTCACGGATGAACTTGCTTCTATAATTCATTGCAGAAGTATCAGTCCTTCTAGTCTTGATCACGATAGGATAGATTAAGCCTTTTTCAATTATATAAAGCCTCTCATATAATACCTTTGGGTCTGGGCCTGGAAGCTCAACAATACCCATGTTTTTATCTGCATAAAAAGACATTTTAACGGTAGTATCTGGAACAGAAAATCTTCTATTATAAAGAATGTATAAATTATAAACCAGGTCATTATATGAAACTTTTCGCAGGGTCACGAGTGACTCAAAAAAACTTTTTCCTTCATTAGATGGAAGCGAAAGTCGCTTTTTAAAAAGATCACCCCAAACTTCTTCGTTGGATTTTCTGGAAATATAATTTTTAAAAATCGGAAGTGTAAAAAGTTTTTGATCGCCGGAAGTAGTTTCAAACTTATAAGAGCGCTCAACCATAAAATTAAAAAGCTCTACATTCTTTCCATTCTGAAAGCTGGCACCAAGCCTCGGCCCTACTCCTTCAATTTTGATAATCGGTATCATGAAAAATAAAGGATGATTGATTGGCATAGGAAGTTCGAAATTGCAGAAGTGAAAAGTTTGGTAGAGACTTTCATCATGCATATCTGCAGGTGCATCTATTTTTAAATCTTCACCATCATAAAAGAGCGACTTGGTCGGAGTCATGGTTAAGAATCTAGTATTCACACCTTCAGTAAGAGTCAGCGTATAAATGTGATAAGGCGCGATTGCGACCAATGCCCCGGCACCTGCAAAAAGGGCGAGCGTGATTATCAAGTAAATAAGCTTTTTTACCATAACCGCTTCTCGGACAGTTAAGCTCTTAAGATTAGTGCCTTATCTACTTACCGCTAAACTATTTGGATGAAATGCCCGAAGAGTATAATGGAATATACTAAAACAAGGCCTTAAGAATAAGGTAAATTTATGAAAAAACTATTACCGCTCATTGCTCTTTTGATCCTAATCACTTCGTGTGACTCTCCACGATCGGCTAGATCTGTGCTTACAACGAGCACGTATAATGGCCAGACAAGTGCCGCGACGACTTCAGGAGCTCCGGCCGGAGTTAACTTAAATACAACGACAACAACTACAGCATCAACAACTGTATCGAATATTCCATCAGATGCTTCACACTGTAAATTTTCTACTGATGGTGTGAATGGATTTGCTTCGACGAGCTCTCATCTTGGATCATATACTCTTTGTCAGTCGAGCACTGATAAAAACGTTTTTTATGCGCAATTTAAAACACCGCCAGTCGGAAGTTCAGGTGATGTAAGCGTGTGTTTTATTCCTCATACAACGAGTGGATCAAATTCAATTTACGTAGGAAACCCGATGTGTGGAACTTTTACTGATCCAAAATCAGTGAAGAAAATTACATTCGTAAAATATACGACATACTCGAGTGCCTTAATTAATAATGTTATGTTCTTTAAAGATACAAGTTATTATTATGCATCTCCATACAACAGCACTCAGATGACATTAAATGCATATAAAATCTGTATGAACCAACTTGCTTATGGTGTGACGACATTTTGTGAAGCATACAAGTCGACGGGCCAGTACGTTATTCAGTCATTCTAATTAAATCTAATTTTTTATGGGGCCGGACAGTCTTGTTCCGCCCCTGAATTCCTGACACATTTTAATGTCAGTCGTTGGAATCGCGAGAATAGGATAGACGTTTACAGTCATTGCATCGGTATTTTTTCTAAGGCAAATCACAATATAAAAAAAACTTTCTTCGCCATGAGCGCCTTTGGAAAAGGACTTTATATAAGTAAAAAGTTTGTCGCCTTCGTCATCTTTTTTTTCAAACACTTCATCGGGAAGCTCAAGAGTTTCTTGAAAACAAAATTCGTATCCCGGGTATTCTTCAAATGAAATATCGTCTTCACGACGGTTGATAATAACATCAGCAAGTATCTTTGATTTTTTGCTTTCAAGAAGCTGCATGAAGATCATATCCTCATCTTCGAAATCCTGCTCAACCGGCCCTTCTCCTTCAAAATCATTATGACTAAGACTTTCTTCAATTTCCTGCTTTAGACTCTGCTTACCGATTTCCCAATCATTGACTTTTTCACCGTAGCGGAATTCATTCACCAGCTGTTTTGATTTCGTAACAGTCGAAAGAAAAATAAAGGAAGCCTCTTTTCTATAGACACTTGCAATGACAATGACCACGAAGTCAGGAAACTGTTTTATGAAATGATAAAAAGTTTCCTGAAGTTCATTGCTATGGCGATAAATCTCAGTTGGACTTGTGACAACTTCTTCAACCAGGCCTTCATCTGTGGCCTCGGCAGGAATCTGTTCTTCTCGCATGTTAAGTTTTGAGCGCATTGAATGTTCGACAATTTCGAAATGCTTGATCAATGGAAAATAAAAATCTTCTATGCACTCTTCCGAGCAGAATCCTTTATGCGAAAATTCATCAATAAAAAGCAGATCATCAAGATGGCACATGACCTTCTTGCATTCGCTGCAGAAATAGATCGGTGATTTTAGGCTTAGCACTTAAATGGTAATGTTAAGTCCTGCAAATAGAGAATTAGCGTTGGCACCGTGAAGGTCAAACACTCTTGCCTCTAATAATTTTGCATCTTCTTTAGGTTTTTTCATTCTGAATCTTGCCCCAAACTCCAAATTCACAGCAGAAGCAAGACCAAGGCTGACTTTCGGTGAAAGAGTTGAGAAAGAAACTTTTTCTGCCAGTCTATTTGTTCTGGTAATGTCAGATCCTGCAGCGATTGAAAAATTTTCAGCTTCTACTTCAAATTGAATATCATTAGAGACCATCCATCCGCCGGAAACTGAAATGCGTCCGATATTTCCAATGGCATGCTCATCTGTATTTTTTGGTGTTCCTACTAATGTGACATCGTAACCGATTCCCAGTCCGAAAGTTCCGAAACGTTTTGTTGTCTCAGCTCCGATAATTTTATCTGTACGTGATGTTCCCAGTTTTGATGCCGAAGAAAGTCTTGCACCGGCATAAATATCAACACGTGCTTCATCGCTTGAACTTCCAAAACGAAGCCAGTTAAATCCGATGAGGAGTTTCGGATTACCGCTTTGTGAACCACCGTCTCCACTGGCATTCCAGTAAGAAGCATCAAAGAAAACATCGAATGGAGTCTGAACGTGTGCATTTAAATTTAAAATGCCGTACTTGCTACCTTCAATCTCCATTGCTTCATAATCAGTTGTCAGAGACAAATCTGATTTCCATGAAAGGGATCTGGATCCTGAAGGGCCCGCTGGTTTAGACATTTTTTGAAATGATTTAGGCGCTGCAGATTCTTTAGGTGCATCCACCGGTTCAGAGTAGTCAACAAGCGCATGAGCATTGATTGAGGCTAGAGCAAGTAAAAGAAGAAATGACTTTCTCATTTAAAACCATCCTGGTAATTTTTTGCCTCAATATCCTTTGAAGCGGTAATTTCTTCTTTATTATACAACAAAACTTGGGCATTAAAAGACCCCTGTAACAGGAAAATTTGTCCGAGTAAAAAACTCCGATTAGATAACCCCCCGAGAGGATAGGGCCGACCTTTTTTCGGTAATTGTTACCTTCTACTAAACTTAGGCCGAACTCATCTAAGATTAGAAGATACTCGCTCATGAAGAGTGATGCCCTAATTGTCAGGAGGACAGCTTGGACATTTCTTATAGACCTGAAGAATCGATGAAGGCCCTGATTCATCTTGGAACTGTTGGACACTTCCCTCTCTTTCACGATATCTGGATAAGAGATCCTGAGTTGAAAGAAAGACGTTTTCTAAAAATTACAGGAATTGAGCGGGCCCGCGCCAAAAAACTTTTCCAGCAGGTTTCAAAACACCGTCAGCTGGAGCACAAAAAAACTGTTCTTCTATCAATGAATGATGAAGACAGAAAACTTTTTATGAAAGCTTTTTTTAAACTGGTGGAAGGAAAAATTTTGGACCAGAAAATGGAGCTTCACTGATTAATGATTAAAAAAATCTTCACTACATTATTATTAGCTGCAACGATATCCCCTGCCTTTGGTGAATACCGGGTCTATCAATATTATGTAAGAACGAAGATCGACAACATAAATCCTGCGAATGCCACTATTGTCACATCAACACTAAATCCTACTAGCTACGCTGCCTATCATGGTGGTAAACTGTCTTTAGAAGTAAATCTTTTAAGATCATGGGTATGTATGGGTGATACATCTAAACAATCTGTATGCTCCATTTCAGAAGGCAAAGAGCTGAAAGGGAGTCTTCAATGAAAGTTGGAAATTCTGAACAGGCACAGTCCTTCAAAGACAATGAAGATTTATTGAAGCGTATGAACAAAGGCCTTAACAGAAAAATCACGGCCAAAGAAAATGAAATAAAACAAGTCGATGCCCTATACGACAAAAAAATTGCCGCTACAAATGTTGAAGGAGAACACGATTTTGAAAATAATCTTGATCGCAATCAGCAGAAAATAATCGGCGAATCAAATCAATTCGAAGAAAAACTCAAAGGCTATCAGGATCGTCTGCAAAAAGCTCACGATAATGTAACGACAGAAGAGTCTGCTTTAAAAAATGGCCACCAGGTCAAAATTGAAGACATGAAAAAGCAGTTGGAAGAAAACTTCCAGGACCAGTACTTCAACACTCAGGAAAGCAGCAGAGAAATCCAGGCTTCATCTCAGGATACACTTAAAGATGTTTCTTCAAAATCTAAAATTGAAAAAGCAAAAGTTCAAGGCGATGCTAAGTATGAAATCAATGCTCTCTCCACTGAGCTAAATTCCAAAGGCGCCAACATTGAAAGGGATTATAGAAAACAACTGGATCAACAGGTAAAAACCCACAATGCTGAAATGGACGAAAAACGCGATGAACTTAAAAAAGTAGATATGGTTGAGACAGGTAAAAATAAACGCCTTAACGACGAAAAAACCAGAGTCAATCAAGAACAGCTTATCTATCAGGACAAGCATCAGCATGAAATGCTTAAGCAGCGTGATGCCGACTTTAAGGTCCGTTATGAGAATTTAGTTAAGCAGCACGACCAGACGATTAAAGACCTTGCTTCTCATTTAGATGTAGATGTAAAAAAAATGATTGATAAAACGGCGACTCAAAAGAAAATCCTTGAGTCCCGCGAAACTGATCCGTTTTATCACCTCGATCAGTTGAGTCCGAAAATGATGGAAGATTTAAAAACAGTGACGATTTCAATGCCTGTTGTTGAATATGAAAAAGAAAATGTTCACCTGTCGACTCAAGGGCGATTAATTAAAATTACCCTTTCGAGAAAATATACTGACAGCTTGAATGCAGAAGATGGAACTTTGAACAGATCTACAAGAAGTGAGCTTTTCAGCAAAGAGCTTCCAACTAAGGACATTTTAAATCCTAAAGAAATTACTCAGAGTTATGAAGATGGAATTTTAAGTTTTAAGATCAAAAAAGCTTAATCAGCGGCCGGAGATTTAGAATCAATCTGATGGAAATGAACTCTATCCGCCTGAACAATGTCACGAAGCTCATCCCCCATAATTCTCATTTTTTTCGGATGCAGATAAACATAAAAATCTATATGGCGTTTGTTCGTTTCTTTATCAATGATCTGTTCATGAAGTTCATCAATTCTGTCAGTTGTATTGAAAACAATTTCCTTCACGAGATTTTTAATGTCTCCGTGAGAGAGAATTTCAATGTGAAAGTACTTATGATTTTTTGTCGATTCAAATCCCTGATAAATAGGACCTAAAAGTTTTAAAACTGATAGAATTGTAACTGTAAAAATGGCCGCGATAACAGGGAAGCCATATCCGATAGTCATTCCGATTGACGCCACAACCCAAATAGTTGCTGCCGTCGTCAGACCTATAATATTTCCTTTATCTTTCATGATGGCACCGGCGCCTAGGAAACCGATCCCGGAAACAATCTGTGCTGGAATCCTCGCAGAGTCGTACTCAAGCCCACTACCCTGGACATGTCCGAGCATTGAAATAGCAGTATAAAGTGTGGCACCTAAACAAATCAAAACGTTGGTTTTGATCCCGGCATTTTTCATTTTCTGTTCGCGGTCATACCCGACCATACTTCCAAGAACGAGTCCCGTGACAATTTTTATTCCCATTCCGAGATAGACATCGACCTGACCTAAATGTTCTATGTAAACCGTTTGGCTGTAATCCATTTTTTTACTAATCCTTTTTAACTATTATTTAATTCTGCTATACTTCATGAAAGAGAGCAATACAGTTTATGAAAAGACCTCACCTGGTACATTTTTTAGCGATAATTACTGATGAGGCCATCAATATTAAAGCTTCCATCACTCTTAAAGAAAATCTGGTGGCACAAAACCTTGACCTCGATATCCCTACACCTAAATTTCCGATCCAGGCACTGAGGCTTTTGAATGCCTACCAGTTCACGATGAAAATAATTGGGGTATCAAAGGACCAGAAAGAAATTTATAAAAAATCTTTTGAATCAGACTCATTTGGAAATTTTAACTTTAAAATTCCGTTGACCAAAGACCGTCAGGAGATTGAAATCCTCCAGATTTACGAGACGAGAAAAAAACCAGGTCTGGAACTACACCTGGGGACCTATATCCCGCTTCGTATTTTTTCTCCGAAAAAAATCATTATCTGTGATTTCGACAAGACCCTGGTTGATACAAAGTATTCAACGACAAAAGAAGTTTACCGGTCGTTAACCAGATCTCTGGAAGAAAATCCTACAGTCATGAGTTCAGTGGAAATTCTTCACCGCTATATCCGCAGAGGCCACCACCCATTTATTCTTTCTGCCTCTCCACATTTTTACGAAGATGCGATGAGAGACTGGCTTTATAAAAATAGTATTTTTTCCGCGGGAATTTTTCTTAAAGATTATCGCCACTTTTTTTCTTTTCTGGACGGCGAGCTTACTACTAAAGATTTAAAGCTACAGGGTCTATATAAGCTCAACCACCTGCTCGATATTCTTCTCATGACCGGAATTCCCGATGAGCTGGTTCTCATGGGCGATAACTTCGAATCTGACCCGGCAATTTACCTTACGCTGACAAAAATCCTTCGTGAAGATATTGATCCGTGGGTCATCTGGAACGATATTAAAGAGCAGGATATTTTTCAGCTGAAGAAAAAACAAAATTTTCAGTTTTTAAATAAGATTTATCAGTTGGACAATATGCTGACGCGAAAAAGAAAAGAGTCTGAAGGTAAAAAGATTGCGATTAAAATCTTTATCAGAAAACGTTTTCCGACAGACCAACTAATTGCTCCACCCGCTTTTGAAAAGCAAAAAGAATACCTCGACATGATTGAAATGTACGATGGCCTCTATCAGAAAGAATTTGAAAAGATGATGGATGAACTTCAGGCGAAAAGTGTAAAAGGCGCTGAAAGCACGATGTAGCCGAGGCTTAACATCAGGCCGGTTCTGTGGAATTTTTTCGCCTGTTCACTATTGCCATTAAACATGCCTTTCGTTAGTGGCAGGCCTGCAAAATCAAATTTGATAATCTCTAAATAAACTCTTCCCACAGCTGCGAATAAGAGGAGGATATTCAACCACTGATTGCTTCCGGAAGCACTTCCATTTACAATATCAAACATACACTTACCCCAAACGGACAAAATCCCCTATGGATCTTATTACTCTTCTCGGCGACATCGATGAAAACTTTTACCAACTAGGCCTTAAAGACCGCGAGGTAGGCAAGCTTGTTCATCACGACGTGAAAATGATGCTGAGAACTCCATGGCGGCCGGCCAACATAATGATTGAAGAAATCGGCAAGGCCGTATTAAAAAATTCATTGCTTCGAAAGACCGACTGTTACACTCACTTAAAACATTATGCTGAAGGTATGGGGATTTCCCTCGAAGAATGCGCTTATGTCATGCTCATTCCGGAACTCGTCAGTTCAATGAGTAAATGGGCACCTGGATTTATCAAAGGCAACCTTGGCTGTTCGAGTTTTATGACCAGAAATCCTGACGGTCATGTGGTTCACGGAAGAATTCTGGATTTTCCATTACAAGGATCATACGACGTTTATGAACGTGCTATTATCTACGACCTGAATGGAATGCCAAAGACCTTAGGCTTCGGTTCAAAAGGCATTCCTTATCCTTCAATTACACTTATGACTGAAGATGGAATGACTCTGGCGCTTCACCAGAAGTTCACTAATATTTTTAACCCGCAAGGGATGTCGATCTTTGAATATATTTTGAAGATGATTAAAACGGCCAATGATAAAATCTCGATTATCGACTTCATAAAAAATCACCAGACCATAACTACGTGGTGCCTGTATATGACCTTTAAAAATGGTGAAGTACTCGCCTGTGATCTTTCCGGCGACAAATCTTTCATCAATGAGCTGACTGTACCCGACTCCGGAATTCTATATTTCTGCAATCATCTCGAAGATAAATCAATCGACCAGAGACAGTATCTTCCTCTGGGATTTGACCACTACAATTTAATGCGTGAAGAAGTTGCTGCTCAAAAGATCGTGAACTTTATGAATATTAAGAAAACTCAGCCGACGCAACTGGAGCTTCTGCAGATGATGTCTACACCACTAGATCAGAAATTAAAAAACGATTTTAAAAACTATAAACTCGATAACCTCACAGCAAGCAGTATTAGTGTCATGACAATGAACCCGACTGACGGTTCGGCCTTATATCTGGGTGGGCCTGCTCCAAAAATTTTTACTGATAATGTTTTTGAAATCAAAGATGCTTTCAACAGAGCAAAATTAGAATCAATAAAAATTAAAAAAGATACCGAGGTGGACTCAGAATACCGGCTGGGACTTCATTTTTTTATGGAAGCACAGAAAGGATTTGATGCTCACAACTCAATTGACATTTATCACAATCTACAGATGGCCATTGACCATCTTGAAAATTATCCGGAAAAGAAAATTGCGGAATTTTATTTTTTAATAGCTCAGTACTTGTATGAATCACATTCGAAAGTTCTGGCAAACTTACTCAATGAATTCAAAAAAATTGAAGATAATCTCCCCCCTTATTTAAATGATCATTGTCTGCTTTTCATTGGAAGACTTGAACGCATTTTAAAAATGCCTCAGGGTATGGAAGAAGATAAAATTCAGACTAAAAAGCTGCGCGAGATTTATCAGAAAGAACTAATGATACCGCGACCGATTTTTCACATCGCCAGCAAGGGCATGATCATTCCACGAATTGATATTTTAGATGTAATTTATGTCTTAACGACATGATCTTTATTAAACAAGAGGCATGTTAAAAAGCACATCACAAAAAACGGCAATGACAGCGCCTGCACTCTATCTGAAGGCCATCTGCCAATGAAGTCTGTCGAGGCAAAACTCATAAAAATAGCAAAACATCCCAGCATCAATTTATAGCTTAAATTTGTTTTCATTTTTGGATGAGAAATTAAAACACCCAACGGAATGGCCACATTCATCACTTGATAAGGAAGAGATTCAGGCATTAAAAAAATGAAGGCCATAATTCCCAGACAATAACCGAAACCTTCTTCATAAATTGTTTCAGCAGATTTTCTACACCAATAAACAATCAATGCAGCAATCCCTACCAGTGTTAATATTTTCCAGAGCATTTCAACTTCTGCTGTTTTTCCAAAAACTCTCAACATGAAAGAGCGCAGCGATTGGCTCTTGGGTGTGCTTCCGTCAAAATACTCGCTGTCGGCCCTGCAGATCTCAATCCAGTTGCGCCACAACTCTCCGATACTAGCGTCCTGGTGAAAAAGTTTAATCCAGAGCATAAATAAAATATTAAATGCGATAAACAAAAGAATGCCTAAAAAGAGAAAACGCAATTTTTTTGAAATACCTGGTGTCTTGATAAATCCATGAATGATTAAAATACCTGGAAATATTTTAAGAGAAGCTGCGACGGAATTAACAGCTCCATCAAGAATCATTCTCTTTTTTAAAAAAAAATTAAGGCCCATGGTAAAACTTAGAAAGACAATCCCGGCCACCTGACCACTATAGAGACTGTCTATGTAATGCCTGAAACTTAGAAGAATTGAAAGGCATACGGCCAGCAACGGCCACTCAGATCCCATGAAAACGAGTGACAGATACAAATAATAAAAGCCTGCAGCGAAAGCTGTGGCCTGAATTACAACCCATATTTTTCTTGCCTCAATTTCCGGAAAATGATCAATCCATGAAATAGCCATTAATGAATAAGGAATATAGCGGTACGGAAAAGGTCCGTCTTTTCTCGTGTAGATATCCTGCCAGTTTGAAGTGGAAATTCTTTCTGATGTTTTATAATAAACCCAAAAATCATTATTGGTGGAATATGCCGATTTTTTATATTGAGCTGCGGTGCCAGCAATAAAAAAAAGAGTCGTCATAACAAAAATAACCAGAATTTTTTTTGCTTGAATCTCTGATTTAAATGCCTTCATCGTGTAGGAACTCTTAATAAAGTTTTTATCCGGTCTTTCCATTTATTTTTATAAAACGCTTTGCCGGGGTGATCTAGGTCAGGGTCAAAGGAAGAAATTTTAATAATTTCAATTTTTCTTTTCAGAATAAAAGTTTTGAAGAGGCCGGAAAAAAGCACTGATAAAGCGACAAACTGGCTTTTGTAATAAAAAACTTTTTTTAAGTATGACCATCCTTCAGCTAATGAAAAATAAATCAATTCAGTTTCACCCTTGACCGGTCCTGGAAAAAAAGTGGAAACACGCACAAGAGGAGTCCGGTAAGCATTGTATAGCGAAAAAGAAAAATGAGGTTTGTTTAGAGTATCTGATAAAAATACCCCGATTTTGAAGACTTCGTCATGATCGATGTGCCCGCCTTCGTACATTGTGGTCACAATTGATTCGGATGACTTAATAATAAAATCATTTGCAAGAAGGTTTTGTACAACATCCCTACAGTTTTTCAGTGAACTATCTTCGATATTATTCAATTTCCCGAAGTGATGCACCTCAACTTCAGGAAAATGAGAAAGCATTTTTTCTGATTCTTTTTCTCGAGCAGCATTAAAATCTGTCGTAATAAAAAAAATATGAATTTTAAGGCCTTCATTTATTTTTTTATTGATAAAAGGCAGAGCGAAAAGTTCGTCGTCTGAATGCGGTAAAAGAATAGACAAATTTTTAATCACCTATTAATATTATATTAAGAAACTTTTTTATTCAACAAAAATGAGGCTTATGCAGGCTTGTATCATTGTTCCGTGCTTTAACGAAGAAAAGCGTATTGTCAGCGATAGCTTTATTGACTTCTCCCATGACTATAAAAATATCAGCTTTATTTTCGTCAATGATGGAAGCTCAGACAATACACCTGAAGTGCTTAAAAAAATCTGCATTGAAACTCCAAAAAACTCTTTTATTGACCTGACCCAAAACCTCGGGAAGTCAGGTGCTGTACGCGAAGGAATGCTGAAGGCCTACAAGTCTGGCTTCACTCACATCGGTTATCTCGATGCTGATCTGACAATACCGCTGGAAACTGCACGAAAACTTATACAATCACTCGACGATAAAAAAGTAGATTTCGTTTTTGCTTCTAGAACAAATAGATTTAAAAGACAAAAAGGGCAGAATTTTTTCCGCCAGACTGTCGGATATTTATTTTCACTTTTATCGCGCACAATTCTGCAATTGCCTGTGCAAGACACTCAGTGTGGAGCTAAGTTTTTCAGAGCAACGACTGTGCCGGTACTTTTTGAAGCAAGGTTTATGAGTAAATGGATTTTTGATGTGGAGATTTTTTTCCGCTTTAAAGAGCATTTTCATGAAAACACTCATAAAAATTTCTGGGAATATCCGCTGGATCACTGGGAAGATAATCATGATTCAAAAGTAAAATTTATGGATTATGTCAAAGTTCCTTTTACACTTATGTCCATCTTCTTCTATTACCGCTCATAAAATAAAAAAGGCTTCCAACTGGAAGCCTTTTTTTTAGCCATAATTTAAATTTATTACTGACATCTTCTCCATTGAAATTGGTACAGCATTCCAGTCTTGAAGTCGGCCGAATCCACTGTGGCCATTGCTTCATCGTTGTAGCGGTTTGTTTTAACCAGCATAGCTGCGTTCACGCGAAGGATAGTATCGGCCCCACATGGAGACCAAACTTGCGCCTGGATGCCAATAACGTTTTTAAATGTGTAGTCTGTATCAGTTTTTCCTAAAAATGTTTTATCAAAACGAGGGCCTAGTGATCCTGCCAGGAAATACTCAGCAGTCAGCCTTGCTGATGCCTGAACTGGAAGAGAAACATACCCGCGATAGTCGACATTAACAACTGAGACACTGAATCCTGAAGGCACGTGAACCGGAATGGCAATGTTACATGTTTTTCTTTCCAGTGTTTTATTCATCCCACCCGCTTCAACAATAAACTGATCAAAAATTAATGAGAGTGATTTCTTATCATCACTTAAAATAACCGAAGCAGAGTTTGCTGGACATCCGTTACCGCCGTATCCTGGTACTCCAAGTTGAACATCATTTAAATCGGCCATTGCAACTGTCGACATTGCCAGAAGTCCGAGACAGAGTCCTTTCATCATCATCTTTTTCATTCGTTTCCCCCTCTTTGGAAATTTTTAACTTCAAAACAATTTTTTTGTTTCGATAATTATTTTTTAATTGTTTTTTTTTCCTTTTGGAAGCACAAAACAAACATGCGTTCTGTTTGACCGCCAGGTGGTTTTCAGGAAATGGAGAGTCGTCGCCAGCTGGCGGTCAAACTCATCATCACTAAATTTTAATATTGAATTGAAAATTTTTATCCCTTACATATAGATCTAGGGGGACCTATGAAACAATTAATCACAACACTTCTTTTTGCATCTACTATGTCAGCATCATTAATGGCGGCAGACTTTCAATTACAAAATATCCGTGTCGGAGGTTCAGGATGCCCGAGCGAGCAGTCGCAAATTATTCTTGCACCGGATTCCAGTTCAGCCAGTATTATTTTTTCTCAATTCGAGTCGCGTGTTCCATCAACAGAAGTCGGTCCGAAAGTTCAAAGAAATATTTCAACTCTTAACTGCAACATTTTTTTGGATATTAAGGTTCCTTCAGGAGTAAAACTGGACTCAATGGAAATCAGCTACGACATGCGCGGGTTTACAACATTAGACCGCGGAGTTTTGGGAAGCTTCAGAAGCTACCTCGTGAGTAAAAATGGAATGGGAACAGAATCTCAAAGCAGAAATCCTGAAACTTTGGCGGAAAAAATATGGAGTAATTCAACTATTAACCAGCAGGAGGATTTTACAGTAAGTGCAGTAAAAAATATTTCGATCCCGTCGCAATGCGGACGCGGACAAAGTTCAGATATCGTGACACTCAGACTACAAAATACTTTATCGAGCCAGATCATGGCCGGATTTGAAAACCAGTCTCAAGGAAGTATCACAATGGATACATCTGACATAAAAGGAGGTCTACGAATTCGTGCTCTGACTTCGTCTTGTGCAGGTGTCGGTGGAAACCAAGGCCCCAATCGTCCGGGAAATGGTGGAAGAAACTGCAGAATTATTCGCGTTAATGGAAGATCACAACAGATTTGCAAATAAAAATAGCGAAAACTGGTGCCTTAGTGGCGCCAGTTTTCCTCAAAAGAGGTGAAATATTCATACCTATGAAGGCATTAACTAACTCTTTCTCACCTGTAGACGTTTTTTGTTCCCCAGTGAATGTGAGTTTGTTAAAACTTTTAGATATGAATGAATCACTGACAGAACATTCGCAAAATTCATCAACACTCAATCTTCAATTGCGGGAAATGACCGCTGAATATTTACAAAAGCATCCGACTCTTACGCTGAATGCACTTGCTCAAAGGAGTGGTGTT
Source organism: Bacteriovorax sp. (assembly GCA_014376445.1). Taxonomy (GTDB): domain Bacteria; phylum Bdellovibrionota; class Bacteriovoracia; order Bacteriovoracales; family Bacteriovoracaceae; genus Bacteriovorax. The sequence goes on from JACMRM010000201.1 coordinate 16,256, forward strand.
CCTGCAACGACAATGAGACGTCTCATGCAGGAAGAACAAAGAAGCGAGCTTGCTCCGCACTCTGTTCTGGCGCTCGTGTCTTACCTGTTAAAAGAAAAAAAGATTTCAAAAATATTAAAGATGGTGCAAGGCCCGGTCGCTGACCTTCTTAATAAATGCTTTGATCAGTTCATCTTCGATGAAAAGTCTTCAGACCATGAAATGCATAACGATCTCAATACTATTTTTCAGGATAAAATAAGTTATCTCATCTATAAACTGGCCGCTAATAAATGTGGAACAAGCATCGAAGAAGTTAAAGATGCCTTCGGTTTAATGGGGCTTAAAAAATTAAATGACCTTATTGAAAAAAACTGGATTCTGGCAGAAGACGCCCGTCTGCACGCCAGACAAAAAAACTTTTCTGTAGACCTGGCCCTCGCCCACGAATTAAGTCATGCACTGATTGATCTATATAAACCTTGTGATGTAAAACACGGCCAGAATCTTTTTTACTCTCTTTCAGAAGGAATGAACGAAGAAGGAATTAAAAAAATAAAAGAAATAGAAAAAGATGCAGTCAAAAAAATATTTGATCTTATGAATAATAAATCCCTGCAGGGAACGATTCCCTACTTCGCTCTTGTCGTCTCTGACGTCATGGGGCCAACACCGCCAAATGAAAATCAAACTGGAGTTCTTCAATGAAAATATTAATGCTCTCTCTTGTCCTTACTCTTTCAACTTTGCAATCTGCTTTTGCGCTTGATCAGGCCGGCATTGATCAATTAAAAAAGCAGGGCTTCGAAGTCAGAATGGGAGAGCTCACTGGTGCAGGTTCAAGACTCTCGCTGTCACATCTCGCAGGCTTTATTCACCCGAACGGAATTGTCATGAAGCAGGACTGCAAAAGCATTGCAGTCGCTCAATCCAGCGATAAGGTTGATCCGAAAATTTCTGATGTAACAAAAGTTGTCGTCGATCAAAGCGTGATTCAGGCGTCGGAATTTGAAGGATTTTTTACATTCCAATAAATTTAAGATAAATTTAGGGGCATGAAAAACAACACGCCCTTAAATTTTTGGAATCAAGTCTGGCAGGACGGAACAATTAGATTCCACCAGAATGTATTCAACTCTCAAATGGTCAGCAAATTTCGCGATGTCGATCTAAATGGCAAAACAGTTCTGATTCCTCTCGCAGGAAAAACCCGCGACATTCTTTTTTTCCTCGAAAAAGGCGCACAGGTTACGGCAGTTGAGTTCGTCGAACAGGCAATCATAGAGTTTTTTGAAAATAATGAAATTCAATACACTAAAATCGGCAATCTTTATCAATGCGAGAATTTAAAATTTTACGCTATGGATTTTTTCGCTTTCACAACTGAGAAAAAATTTGATGTACTCTTTGATCGTGCCAGTCAGGTCGTTTTTGCTCCGGCAGAAAGACCTTACTACTATCAACACATGAGCACACTTATTGACACGCATACGATGCTGCTTCTGGGAGCTATTGAGCACACAGGCCCTGCAGATTTTGGGCCGCCTCATAAAATTTCTCAAGCCGAAGTTAAAAATGCTTATGAAAAAATGGGAATTACTTTAAAAAAATTTTCAGAGCAGCAGGACACCACCAATGAAAAGCTTCAGGCAATGGGCGTAAATGTCATGACATCTTACTATTTAACCAATCAATAATTATTTTTGCGGCACTTTTAAAATGCTCTGCAGATTTTTAACAGAAAATCTCAAAGTATTAACATCTTCACGAAGCGGTTCAATGTCATTATTTTTCAATGCCAGCACATCGGCCTTGAGTTTTTCAATTTCATTCGCTTCTTCTTTTTGTGACTCAGTTTTTACCGTTGCTTTTTTTTCGGAAAGCTGGTCGTGAATTTTTTTGATGTCAGTATCTTTGATTGCTGAGATCGAGGTCTCCATAGATTTTATTTTTAAAGAATTAGCATCGAGTTTGGCCTCAATAGTTTTCAGCTGACTTGAAAAATCTGTAAGATATTTTTCAATGACATCAATCTGCTCTTTTTTGTTGATGCCAGTGTTATCCGTAGTCTCATACACCTTGATCTCTGCATGGCACAATTGAGGTATGACTATAGTTGTCAGCAAAACCGAAACGACAGCAAGCGCTTTCAACATAAAAAACTCCTAAAATTGCATAATTACCAATTATAAAAATAACATTTTTTCTAAAAAATCCCTATAAAAATCAATTCCTGACTAACCAGATCTGATAATTTGTGTTAGTTTTACCAATCATTTTTTATTATAAACAATTGAATTTCTTATTGAGGAGTTTCTATGAAGATCTTGAAAAGTCCCCTTATTGGCCTTTTACTCGGACTAATTTGTTTGTCAGCTTTTGCTGAAGATAAATTAGGAACTCAAGCAAACCCTGTTAAACTTTTCTTCACGCCGTCAGTTGACTCAAACACCATCAGCACAAATTCAGTTGGCTTTCTGAAATTTATGGAAAAAGAAACTGGATACTTTTTTAAATCAGCAATCCCGGCAAACTACGTTGCAGTTGTTGAAGCATTCGGATCAAATAGAGCTGACGTTGCCGTTATGAACTCATTCGGATACCTGTTGGCAAATTCAAAATATGGAGCTGAAGCAAAACTTAAAGCTCTTCGTCATGGTAAAGACTACTACGCTGGAGCGATCTACGTTTCAGAAAAATCAGGAATCAAAACTCTTAAGGATCTAAACGGAAAGAAATTTGCGTTTACTGATTCATCATCAACATCAGGTTACCTTTACCCTTTAAAAATCTTTAAAGAGGAAAAAGTAAAACTTGGAAATACAATGTTTGCTATTAAACACGACAACGTTATCACAATGATTTATCAAGGTCAGGTTGATGCCGGTGCTGCTTTCTATTCGGACGCATTTGACGGAAAAATCAGAGATGCAAGAGAGAGAGTTATGACTCAATTTCCTGACGTTGAACAAAAAGTTAAGGTTCTGAAAATTACAGATAAAATTCCTAACGATCCATTCGTATTCAGAAAAGGTATGGACCCTGAAATGTCGACAAAAATTATCAATGCACTTGTGAAGTACCTGGGAACTCCTGAAGGTAAAGATGTTTTCAAGAACATCTACGCTATCGACGGGATCGTGCCGGCAACTAATAAAGACTACGACTCACTTCGCTCTGTGATCAAATCGACGGGTGTGGATCTAGGTACATTGATTAAATAAAACATTATTTTTAAGGAATAGATTGATATGCTGGAAATCAAAAATCTCGAAAAAGTTTACCCGAACGGTCACCACGCTTTAAAGAATATTTCTTTTTCCGTGCCACGAGGGGAATTTTTAGTTGTCATTGGTTTATCAGGCTCTGGAAAGTCAACGATGCTTAGATGTATCAACCGTCTTCACGATCCATCGGGAGGAGAAATCCTTTTTCATGGAGTGGATACGTCAAAACTTAAAGGATCAGCTCTCCGAAAAATCAGATCAGAAATCGGAATGATCTTCCAGCACTTCAATCTTATTCCTAGAAAAACTGTTTTAGAAAATGTTCTTTCAGGAAATCTTTCCCGCACAGGAATACTGGCCTCTATATTTGGGATTCACTCGGCAGAAACAAAAGCACTTGCTCAGAAATATATCGAAATTGTGGGTCTTAAAGGCAAAGAAAAAAATCGTGCTGACAACCTGTCAGGCGGTCAACAGCAGCGTGTTTCAATCGCGCGTGCACTTATGCAAAATCCGAAAATTTTACTCGCTGACGAACCAGTGGCTTCACTGGATCCTGCAACTTCTCACTCTGTCATGCAGTATCTGAAAAAAGTTAACGAAGAGCTGGGTGTAACAGTTATCTGTAATCTGCATTTCTTATCTCTTGTACGTCAGTATGCTCACCGTGTAGTGGCGCTCAAGCATGGAAAACTTATCTATGATGGAAAGCCGCTTGAGATCAATGAAGAATGGTTCAAAACTATTTACGGTGAAGATGCTGTTGAAGTGACAATTAACTAACAAAAAAACTAACAAGAAAACAAATAAGACAATTACTAGAGATATATATGAAACAACTTGTACACAGAACTCCGAATAAATACGTTCAAAGCTTTAAAGCTTACGTGCTGGACACTCTATGCTGGGCCTATATGGCGCTGATTGCCTATAAGGTAATCTACGAAAAAATTATTATTAGCGAGCGCTACCCTGAGTTTTCATGGAGCCAGCCGCTGCTTTCGCTCTATATAGGACTTGCGGTTGCAGCTGTTTTATTTTTTACGAAACTCTCACTCGGCCGCGGACTTTTTGGTTTGATTAAATACGATGAAAATGAAAGCCCGGCGTCGCAGCCATTTGCTTATATCGGCTACCTGCTGATTGCTTTAACTTTCCTTACGGGATTTTATGTTTCAGAAATTTCAATGAAAGAATTCCTTTCGGACAGCGGTCTCGAAGGAGCAAAAAGAATTTTCAAAGCGCTTCTTCATCCTAACTGGGGGATCTTCCAGGAAGGTTTATTCGCTGCCATCGAAACAATTTACATGGCCTTCATCGCGACAGCAATTGCGATTCCTATCGCTTTTGTTTTAGGTTTTTTCGCTGCTAGAAACCTGATGAATGGAACAAAACTTTCTTTTTTCCTCTATAATCTTTTAAGAGCATTCTTAAATATTTCCCGCTCAATCGAGCCTTTAGTATGGGCCATTATCTTCTCAGTATGGGTTGGTATCGGACCTTTCTCAGGTATGCTTGCACTTTGTATTCACTCAATTGCGTCTTTAACAAAACAATACTCTGAGCAGATTGAATCAATTGATGACGGGCCGATTGAAGCGATCACTGCCACAGGTGCTCATCCAATTCAAATCGTATGGTTCGGGGTTGTTCCACAAATCGTTCTTCCTTATCTTTCGTACACAATTTATCGCTGGGACATCAACGTTCGTATGGCAACTGTCATTGGTCTAGTTGGTGGCGGTGGTATTGGTAATCCTCTAATGCAATACCAGGGGCAAGCGCGCTGGAATGAAGTTGGGATGCTGGTTATTTTGATTGCTGCTATCGTTTGGACAATGGATTGGGCGTCTTCGAAGTTACGAGAAGCGCTAAAGTAACAGTCCAGTGAACTGTTAGTACAATATTTGAAAATAAAAAAATTGAATCTCGCATTAGAGTTCAGCGCTTAATCAATCTTATCAAATCTAGAACTCTCCTTGGCAAGGTCTCCTCCCTTGGCGAAAAAATTAGATGCTTATTTCTACAAAAACCATCTTAAAAAAAGTTGTCATTAGGCA
>JACMRM010000202.1 GCA_014376445.1 Bacteriovorax sp.
ATCCAGTGAAAGTTTTTTCTGTACTCCTGCGATAGTAAGCTTTTTGTTCAATTGATTTTTAGCAAGCTTTTCTAATAGTTCATTATCAATATCGACAATCGGATTTATTTTTTTTCCAAAAACCTTAACCATGCACTCTTCGTGATAAACTTCATCTGATTTCTCATAACAAATTAAGCATTTTCCAAAAGTTTTAATTTGTCCTTCGGTTAAATGTTTTATCGAAATATTTTCTTTCTTAGCTTCTTTCGTATTATCTTTCTCACCAATATGAACTGCACCGATAGTGTCGTGACAAAGTCTTGTTAACAATTCAAACCGATCACGAAGTGGATTCAAGCGAAGCTCTGTACTCGCTAAATTCAAAAGCCACCCTTCTGGAATCAGGCCATCAAAAAATGGGAACAAACTATCTGACTCGAACAACTTATCGGCCTTTGGTAATGTCAAACTGATTGGAGGGTTACTCGAATTTAAATACAACTCATCATAACTGAAGATAAAATTTTCATCGCCCGTTTTCTCTAGAGTCCCTGCCATTATGTTTTTATAAAAAACTGAAACCTTATTCATCGTCTCTTCTCATTTTTACAGCACTAACCTCAAGGCCGAAATATCTCAAAACCTGGTTCAATTTATCCAATCGAACACTCTCTTTGCCTTGCTCTACGTCTCGAATAAACCTAAGACCAACACCCACTCTCATGGCGAGTTCTTCTTGTGAAAGCTTCAATTCTTTTCTTTTATTCTTAACAATATCAGCTGTAAGAGGTCGTTTTTCCATCACATATATCCCCGATCAGGTATACTTTGTTTCACGTTATAGTTATTATACCCGAAAAGGTATAATATGCAATTTATTGGGTAAATTAATCCCGAACGGGTATAGTTAATAATGAAAGATGTGCTTCGTGGATTTTTTGTTAAAAATATTTAATTACTATTTGAGAGTGTAGTCTAGGTCTTAAATTTAATAATCTTTTTCTCAAAAAACTCGATACTCCAAAGATCTAGCGTTTCAGCTTTTTCTGGTTTTAAGAATTTTCTGACGTCGAACTTAACATCATTCCAATCAAGGCTTTGAATTTTTTTTTGCAATTCATTTTTAATAAAATTTTCATTCAATTCAATTTCAATTCCCTTCCACGGACCCATTTGAAATAAGGCATTTTTAAGAAAGACTAGATTAGGTGATACACTTTCTGAAATATACCAAAGTAAATCATACCAATCTCTCCCTTTTACGTAAGGGCGACAAAGTAGTGCATGAATTTTTCCTGACATACAACTTTTAAGATCATATGCAGAAACAGGAAAGTCCAAAGGGAAATTTACATATTCGACAGACCTATCTGCTCCAATAGGAGGATTTGTATCGATTTCAATTTTGATTTTAATTTTTGAACGTGTATCTTGAAAATGCTTAAACGTAAGAACGTTCTTAATTGAGTCATCTTTTATAAATCTACTTTGCACTGCTTTGTCGCTTAAGTCTTTTTTATCAAATGATAAGTCGTAGCCATAAGCATTCATGTAAACCATGGCCTTATCCAAATAATCATCAAGCGAAAATTCTTGATCCTTTTTCCATAATGAAAAATCTAAATCTTCAGAAAATCTATCAAGCCCATGAAGAATCCTAAGACTTGTTCCACCTAAAAAACATGCATCTTGAAAAAAACCAGCTTTATAAAGTGAGTAGAGCGCCACCTCTTGAGTGATCTCCTTCAAAGCATTCAATTCTTCATCTTGTCCTAATGGATTATATTTTTCGAGTCGCTTTTGAATAATATCTTTCATTTAAATCCTTTCACTAAAATTTCAGCCAATTTTCTCGTGTTTTTTTTCCTATAGAGATCACCTAGACTTAGAATTTCACTTGCTTCATAAACTACCAAATAATTTTTCAATTCATTGAGATCAATTCTTAAATCTTCTTCAAGATCTCCAAGATTTTTGTAAACTTTGCGATTGCTATAGATTGTATCAAATAATGCCCGAAGAGGACTTGCAATCAAAAACGATTGCTGTTCATCTTTTACCACGTCTAAAAAAAATGGTGTTATAGGAGAATGTGAAAAACTAAAAATACCTTCTGTTGTCTTAAACATTTTCTTCTTCTCTTGAATGCATGCCGAGGTAGTCTCATAAACTGCTTCTGGGATTAGTCCATAATGAGACAATGCAGATTCAAAAGAAATAAAACTTGGATTATATAAAAAGTTAGCTAGATAAAATTTTGAAATAGTATTTTTATTTCTTGGCTCAACTAAAGAGTAAACTCCTCTTTTAAATTTTTTCAAATGCCCTTGTTTAAAATGATAACTGAGAGAATTATGAATCTTCTCTTCAGTTGTCTCAGGCAAAATGATCTTTAGATCTTCATCCGTAAAGATCTTATTTGGGACTCGATTTTCGATAGTTGACAAAAAGCCGTCTCTCATTATTCACCCAATAACTATGAAATAATCGTGTGTATTGTATATATTATAACATATCTTTGACCAGTAACTATTAATAAACCATAGTTACTAGCCAAAATAGTGGGTTTTACGTATTTTCAGCGAGTTGAGTAATGATTCTCATTTGTTAGTCCTTTTTTTTAAAACCTTTTCGAAGCATTATAAAGTGTCACAATATGACACTTTTATGTAACTACAATCCAACATCGATCGCCGGATAAGCAGGTATATATCTCTCGTCCAAATTACAAGCATTAACGAACAGTGTTTTATCAACTCTTAAGAATCCATGTCCTTCGTGAATATGTCCAAAGCCATGTATTTTAGGCCTAATCTTTATTACAGCTTCCAAGAGATCGCTACATCCGACTCTTTCACCATGAGAGCATAAATCTAATATTCCAAACGGCGGTCCGTGTGTAATGAGAACGTCAGTATCAGGCGGAATCAGATCCCAATGTTTTTTAATTTCTTCGCCACGTGCTCGATTAAAGGCCCAGTCGTGAAACCAAGGTTGCACTGGAGATCCCCAGAACTTTATTCCTTCAATCTCAATACCGGAGTCATTCAAATAAATTAATCCTGCATTTCTTAAATATCCTTCGGCCGTCTCTTTTCTTTCATCTTCAAAACAGAAGTCGTGATTTCCGGCAATCACAATTTTATATTGATAGTCTAAATTTTTGACGAATTTTGAAAAATCCTCAACTTGAGATAGTTCGCCACGATTAGTGAGGTCGCCACAGAAGACTAAAATATCTCCACCAGTGAATTCAATTTTTCTGTGTCGATTATGTGTATCTGAAAAGAAAGTTAGTTTCATGTTAAAAGAATAAGTAAAATTTTAGAAAATTAAAAGGACTACATGTGCGTAGTCCGAATACTTAAAAACAGGATCTACATCTTTGAAAGTCTGCACTTCTTTCTCCTGTTAGTCTTAATCGCGCTTTTCTAACTGTTAAGTCAAAGTCGTTTCGATCAAAACTCATTTCTAATTGCTCCTTTGGACTAGCTCCCTTTAGCTGTGAATGTGGAACATGGTTATTATATTGCCCAACAAACCATTGAATCTTTCGATTTAGACCTTTGGAGGTTTTTATACTTTGGAAATTAATAACACTTTTTAATTTTTTAAAAATAGCTTCGATCATCGAGTTTGAAAAAACTATGTCTGACTGAGCAATCATATGAGTTATTCCTTTTCCCCATAGAAGCATTCTTATCCCTCTATTTACGTTTTCTCCTCCCTGCGAAGGCAACCATATACTTCAGATCTCCAGCGATAATAATGACTTGGTGTTATGCCAATGACCTTTGAAGATTCTATGATCGATAAAACACTACTTATTTCATCAATTAACTTTACGATATACTCCTTCTCCTTTATTCCCAAAAGACTCTGAAAACTTGATAGCTCTAAGGTTTTTGTAAGTATTTTTTGGAGTAATTTTTTTTCAACCTTAAGTTTGAAAATTTCTTTTTTAAAATTTTGAAATTCATCATGTTCATTTGATTTAACAAAATTCGAACTTATTTCTTTGCTTTGATTGATCCAATACAATGCAGTTGATCGTGGAATATTGTATTCAGGAAACAGATTGGGATTCTTTGTCTCAATAATCATCTTTTTGATCATTGGATCATATTTTTTATAGGTCATAATTACTCCGATTTAAAGGACGAGAATTGACGAAAATTCGTCAAACACCTTCCGTATTTATGTGAAAGTTTGGTGAAATTGAGAATAGAGACTGAATTTTTTGTAATTTTGGAAGTATTGCGGACGTGGGTTCGATCCCTACCTGGTCCACCAAATTAATATTCCGGCCCTTCTCATTGATAATTTTCTCGACTCACGCATAATTTTTAAAACAGTCGCTTCTTTTGTCACCACCTTGTGGTTGCATCTTCTTTTCTTCGTTTGCTTTTTTTCATTTGCTGTTCCATTTTTCATTGGGATTCTCCTTCTAAATTCATTTAAAAGGCCCTTTAACAACTACGTAGCGTAGCTCTGCAATTACATAGTGCTGAGCTATGTAGTCACTGTGGTGACTACGGTGCTTAGTCCATAATTAAGTACAAAACTTTCAAGGGTAGACAAAAGGTAGATTGAAAATAGACCGTTCGGGAAATTTCAAGAAAGTTACTGAAAGGTACGAAGCTGCAAAGATGACCTAAACTATTAGAAACAAGTTATTGTTATTAATAAATTTGTTGGGATTTGAGGGGCCACCACTCGAAATCAAGTGGTGGAGGTGCCGCTGACTGAATCAAATTCTTGTTATCATTGATTCTCTATTTTAGTTTGTAGCCAAAATAGCCACGGCCCGAGAGATTTTCCTTAAACGCCACTACTACTCTTAAGTGTAACGTTCAGATTTAAATTTAATATAGAATTGAAGTTTTGAAAAGTTGTTTGATTGAATTGTAACAAGAAAAACGTGATAGTAACAAAAAGATGTTACTATCACGAAAAGAAAAAAATTGTTTTTTCAAATTATATTATCGACTTACTCTTCAAGTATTATTTCGGCAACGTCTGTCGCCTTCGCAGGATCAGCATACACTCTTAAACGAAAAAAATTCTTAACAACCGAAGAATGAATTTCATTTTTTTCAGTAATCGCATAGCACTCTTTCCCTGCATTTCTGGCAGAAGAATACGTCAGGGAAGTTGCTCCCAGCTTCTTTTGCTTTTCAAGCTCTTTCAAGCAAGCAGGATAAGAAGACTTCTCTTTATAATCTGCCAAAGATGTCGCAAGAAATTTTACATCAGAGTTTTTTTTCATCTCTAATTCAGCAAGGCACATTGCTCTCTCGTAATCAATATAGCCAAAACTCACTTCTTTTTGAGTATCGATTTTTAAATGAAACTCAATTTCCAATAAACTCGTTGTGCTATCCTCTGCCCCATACCATACTGGTACCGAACCATCGGTAAATCTAGATGCAGGAAGTTTTACCTTATCAAAAAGAAATTCTCCAAAATTTTCTGGGTCACCATATTTGTGCCAAGTATCCTTAGCATCATTATTGACCGACCTCGCATGGTTAATGCCACTCGAG
>JACMRM010000203.1 GCA_014376445.1 Bacteriovorax sp.
GTTATCACCATAGGCAATAACAAGGGTGGCGTTGGTAAAACAATGCAGTGCTACCAATTAGCTTGTCATTTGGCCAACAAAGGTTTCAAAGTTCTCGTTATCGATCTTGACTCACAAGCGAACCTTAGTTCGACTTTCGGAGTACAAATCCAAAGAACATTAGTTCCAGAATGGCTTATCGGCGATGTTGGAATTGAAGACGTTATCGTTAAACCAGAAATGACTGGAAAACTTTACAAAAACATCAGACTGATCCCAGCGAGCCGACACTTATCGAATCTTTCTAAGCTTCTTATCCTTTCAGAAGGTGAGATTAGAAAAGAAGCGGGAAGAAAAGAGCGTCTTCTGAAAAAAAGATTATCAGATGCTAAATTAGATTTCGATTATGTCGTTATCGACACTCCTCCAATGCTTGGTGACGAGTTGATTATGTCACTAGTGGCTTCAAACAGAGTTTTAATTCCAACTCAGGCACAAGATTATTCAATCGATGGTCTGGAAGAATTAATGGACACGTTTGAGATCATCAAAGAAACAGAAAATCCAAGTTTAGAGTTCTCAATTATTCCATCGATGGTTAACCCTCGCAGAAAAATTGAAAAAGTGAGAATGGAAGAGTTATCTCAATCATTCTCAATCACGCCAATGATCAGAAATATGGTTCAGATGCAGGAGTCGATCTCTACGAGAAGACCAGTTTGTATCATGGGAGCAAAATCTGCTGGACGTCGTGATTACGAAGAACTTTGGAAATCATTAAATTTATAATTGAAGTAATTATTCATAAGGATGTGGAGAATTATATATGTCGAAGACATTTGCTGCCCGTGTATCTAAAAAAGAAAGAAGCACCCTAGACCTGTCTGAAAAGATCGGTCACGATATTTTTAAAGCCTCAGATGACCGTCTTCTTCAAGGAGCGAAGTTAACTGAAATTCAAATGAAAGAAATCGTTGTTAAAGAACAGGTAAGAACTAAGTTCAACGACGACTCTATAAAAGACCTGGCAAAAAACATCGAACTTAACGGCTTGATTCAGCCGCTGGTTTTACACCAGGACAAAAATGGCCGTTTCAGATTAATCTGTGGAGAGAGACGTTACCGCGCACTAACTTTCAACAAAGCTATCGCTGCTCCATGCTTCGTTTTAGAAAATAAAACTGAAGAAGAATTAATGGCGATTCAGTTCTCTGAAAACTCTTCGAGAGAAGAACTTCACTATGTTGATAAAGCAGACGGGATTTTAAACTATCAAATCGCAACAGAAGCGAGTGAGAGAAAAATCCAGGCGGCACTTGGAATTTCTAAATCAGAAGTTCACCGTTCACTACTAATTGCAAAAATGCCTCATAACATGAAAGAAGCTGCTAAAAAATACGACATCGAAAAATATGTTTTATTGGAATGGGACGCACTTTCACGAAGCTCGTTAAAATCGGATGTTGAAAAAAGAATTCTTGCCGGCGACATCACTAAAAGATCAGTGCTTGCACGAATTATCAGTGCTGGTGGATTAATGAGAGCTGGTGGAAAAAAATCTGCTGCTGGAGCTGCAAAACCAACTCTTCCAAAAGGAATCAGTGCCAACGCATTTTTGAAGGCGATGACTTCAAAATCGAAAGACTTGAATCTTGATAAAAAGACTCAGGAACTTTTGAGAACTTTGGTTGAAGAAACTAAAGAGATGATGGACCAATAAATCTCAATAATTAAAACAGGCAGTCACTCTGCCTGTTTTTAACACTGCACTTTCTGCTCACTGAAAAAAAATATAAATAAAAGTACAATAGTCATAAGAAACCTTAAAACAGGAAACACTTATGATGAAGTTCACTTCTCTTGCTCTAACGATACTCGCTATGTCTGCACCAGTTTATTCGGCCGTTGATTATACCTATTGTCAGCAGCAGTTCAATCTTTACTCAAAATCAAACAAGCCATGCAAAGATCCAAACGCTGGAGCCTACGGATGTATTACTCAAATGCAAAGTTTAGAGGATATGGGAAAAAAAACCGCTGATTCTAGTTATTATCCATTTGAGTTAACAGCGGATGGAAAAATAAAACCGCACCCAACACTTAATTATCAGATGAAAGATGGAAAAGAAATTATCTCATCTACAAATAAAGATATGGATTACAACACCATCATCGCAAGAAATGATAAAGGCGAAATTACAGAAATCACATCTGGTTATAATATTAAAACTCAAATGCCTAGTATGGGGTATGGACCGCCACCTAAGTTAAAACAAGCTGCTTTTATTCGTAAGAATGAAAGCACGACGAAGTTTGAAATTAAAAACGGAAAATGCATCCCTTCAAGAATAGAGTCTTTAAACTCTCTTGGGGATGAAGCAAAACAAGAAATTAATTTTGATGCAAAACTTTGTAGAAATGTCGGTCAATTTTTTAAGAAAAATCCTGAAGCAGCATCGTGTTTCGATAGTGCTTTGATGTCAAAAGCTCAGGGGATGTTCGATGATTACTACAAAGACAATGCTGATATTTATGGAACTGATAAAGCGGATCAATTCAGCCCAAAAACTCCATTGAAAACAAAACTTAAATCTACTAGCAATAGAATGTATGGATACCCTGGTATGGGAACGATGGGCGGCGTTGGGGTTGGAATGGGTATGGGAATGCCTGGTGCAACTACAGAACAAATGCTTGCTTCATATATGCCTTCGATTGATTCAATTATCGGCGGACCTCAAATGCAAGGCATGAATGGTTTCGGAAATTCACCGGTTCTTCAAGCAATGCAACTTCAATCGATCTGTCAGAATATGGGATACGGTATGGGGGATTCTAGAAATTTTTTAACTGACGAATCAGTATGGAAAGCAGAAGCACCTGCAAGCGTAGATGCAACGAACAGTGTGACCAAATAGCAGCATTGGCTTAACTTTATACAATTTGACCCAGGCCTATATATTTAATGACTGCCCCCCATAGACTCTCAATAGTTTAGTGCTCTATGGGGCCTTATCAAAAGTGGCATAACTCTTGCGATAATAACAGTAAGAACCATTAATATGACCCTTAAAAAGGCCTAAACTTATGAAAACTATGAACATAACTAAAATGAAAAATCTACACACATGTCTATTTTTTAGACAGTTTGTTTTTATCTCATTTACTTGTTTACCGCTTTCATTAAGTGCCGGTGAAGTAACAAATAAAAAATCTGTTTCTAGAAAACCTGCGGCCGTTGAAGAAGAAGTTCTTACTGTTCCATTAGCAAATGAAAGTATGTTTACTCCAGAAAAAGTCTTCGCAGAAGACGATGGTGGAGTCATGAGAGATTTAAAAAATTCATTCAATGGTTGGGAAGCAACGGAAGATTATGCAAAAA
>JACMRM010000204.1 GCA_014376445.1 Bacteriovorax sp.
GTCTTCTAAATGATCTTTTTGCATCAGTGGCTCTCCACCGGCAAAAGAGACTCTTTCCCATCTATATTTACTTAAAACTCTCTTAAATTCTGAATTTAAAAAATCTATAGTGTCATTTTTTTCTATATGGTGATGTCCAGTTTGTTTTGCAAGGGCAACCCACTTTGAACTAAAAAATGGATTACATGTAAGACATGTCAGACCGCAAGCTAGAAATCTATAATCTAGAAATAACGGCTCCATTGTTGTTGCACCGTCTTCGTCTGTTTTTTCAACAATGTCATCAAGAGTGTGACTGAACTCTCCGTTCAAAATATCTTTGTAGACTTCATGGGAATTAGAATGTTTGCATAGCTTACACTGCTCAGGTAACTCCCCTGACATCATCTGCTTTCTTACGTTCTTCATGACTTTTGAATTTTTTATTTCTTCATATGGAAGATCTGAAATATCCGAAGGCAATGCTTCTGATATACAGCACAGACGATGCTCACCGATTGGAGACCTGTGATAATGAATCCAAGGGGCAACACAAAAAGATGATTTAGTAGTAAAGTCTTCAGACATTTTCGCTCAATGTTCAATTTTTAATATAATAGCATTATTCTACATGAGATGAAAGTTCTGCGATTAAAAGGCTGAATTAGTCGAGTTATATTTCTTTATCACTGACTGTTGCAAATTTTAATCTATAGGCCTTTAATGCATCTTCGGGCGCACCATCAAAGATAATAGAACCTTTATGAATTAAAAGAACTCTATCGCAGACTTCAAGTAAGTGGTGATCCTGATGGCTAACAAATATAACTACTCCAGAATTTTTAATCAAATTTCTAATACGGTTAGCTAACTTTTCTCTGAAAAATTCATCTGCTCCATCAAAAACTTCATCAAGAATTAAAATATCAGCAGGAACGGCCGAAAGCAGAGAAAGAGATAGTCTTAAAAGCATTCCTTTACTATAGGCCTTAATGGGAACATCAATAAAACTTTTGAGCTCACTAAACTCAATACTTTCTTCAATAATTTTCGGTATATCATGTTTTTCAGGATCGTAGAAAATATCAGCGAGAACTTTTAAATTTTCTCTACCACTTAATTCAGGAAACATTGCGAGTGAGGATTCAAACAATGCACGGACATTACCATTTCTGACAATCTCTCCACCTGGTGGTGTATAAAAACCTGATATGCATCTACAAATTGTTGATTTCCCAGCTCCATTCACACCCAAAAGTCCGATCCTCTCTCCTGGACTGGCATTAAAGTTGATGTTCCTTAGTGCGTGAAAAGAGCCCTCCTCTTTAAAAAGAGAAGACGGATTCTTTAAGGTAGAGATAAAAAAATCTCTCATCGTGCTCACTCTATATGTTCTAAGAGGGAACGCAAGATTAAGATTTTTTACTTCTAAGATATATTTTTGATCAGACATAAAACACCAACATTTTTCTCATTTTTTTCCAGCATAGAAGTGCAAGAATCATAAAAAAGATAGAAACTGAAAAGGATTGTACGATGCTCTTTAAGAAAAATTCTGAACTTTCAGATAGTAAGATTTGTTGAAATGGTTTCAACAGAAAATACAACGGATTATTACCAATAAATTTTTTAAAATTTTCAGGCACCAGATCAATACTGTAAAA
The DNA here is from genome assembly GCA_014376445.1 of Bacteriovorax sp. Taxonomy (GTDB): domain Bacteria; phylum Bdellovibrionota; class Bacteriovoracia; order Bacteriovoracales; family Bacteriovoracaceae; genus Bacteriovorax. The sequence continues at coordinate 1,644 of JACMRM010000204.1, forward strand.
AATTGGAGTCATGTAAAACAATAATGAAAAAACAAAGCTAACTACAAATTTCAAATCTCTAAAGCGAACATTTAAAAGAGAAAAGAAAATGCTCATAGAAGTTGTGGCAAGCAATAATGAAACCGTTGGAATGAAAATATAAAACATACTCATGTAGTTAAGTGACTTAAAAACCACGTTATAAATCACGATAAGAAGAAATGCGCAAAAAAAATTTATAAAGTTATCCAGAACCTGGACGTAAACCAACAGCAGTGGTGGAATAGGAATGTTTTTAATTATACTACCGCTGTTAACAAAAATCCCTGTACACATATCGACTGATTGAACTATAAACATCCATGGAAAAAGACCGGCAAGAAGGTAGACCGCATAATGAGGAAAACGTACCTGAAAAATAGTTGTAAATGCAAAAACCTGTACAGCGTAAGTTAAAATCGGATTCATCAATACCCAAAAAAAACCATAAAAAGTATTGCGATACCTTGATTTTAAATTTGCACTGGTGAGAACTGTAATAAGTCTCAAGTTTCTTTTTAAGTTCAGTTCATACCTCTTAGAAGATTATCATCACCCAGTTTTTTTACCTCGCAATACAAAACATCAATCGATAGAACTTCATTTTTTCTGATAGCTTCACCTTCAATTTTAGTTAAGTAGCTATTTGTTTGTAAATATAAAGCAAGAGCGAGATAAGCAAGACTCCATGTAAAATGTTGATCACAAGCGCCTGTCCAGAGTTTATCCGTTAGAAACATACATGCGCCTTTGCAGATTTGCACAACCGGACACTTTACACACTCTTCGCGGTTACTCCAGTGATAAGCAGTATTCAATTCTACATCTTTGTACTCGTCAACATGCCCGATCTTGTGTCCACCTTTGGCCGTAACATTTTGGCAGGTAAGAACATTACCATCAATATCAACGGCCAGAGAGGTTGGAAGATCCATACCGCACTTCTGTCCGACCACAGATGATGAACGATTGCCTTTTATTGATTGAAAGAAATCATGAATTATTTCATCAACCATTCCAACGTTTAGTTCGAAAGGATATTGTTTTACCATCTCGCTGAAAATACCGTTAATCAAATCTCTTCTTTTGTCGGGATGTGAGACGTAGCTCATTCCTGCTGAATCGTAAGGTGTTGCCAGATCATGAGTCAGTCTTACAAGTTGAGGATCAACCCCTAATTTATCCGCAATATATTTTCTTATCGTAAGAAGAGAATAATTTTTGGGCGATATTGTGGCATTAAATGAAATAAGGTTTAATGGATTTAAACGATTAAAGAGATACTGTAAATTTTCACATTGATCTGGAATATCAAATGGATCTTTTGCACGATCTTCAGTAAATGTAGGTCCATCGTGAGAGACGATAAAATGAAGCTTTATTTCGGCAGCAGTTTCTGCCATTTCAGGAGTTAAAATAGACCCATTTGTAAAAAGTCCTAATCCAATATTAGGATAAAGAGTTCTAAGTTCTCTGGCCATTAACTCGACAGCATTCCAATAAAGTAAGGTCTCTCCTCCCCAAAATTCAAGTCGTACTCCACCTCCAAGTCCATCACTACCTCCATCAAACCATTGTCTCATCTTATCTAAAAATACCGGAACTTTTGCCAATGTCTGCAAGGCCGTATCTTTTTGAAAAGCACGTTGATTATTTTGACTGCAATAAGTGCAAGAATAATTACAAGCGAAACCCATTTGAATCTTTATCTTGTTGAGCGATACCGCTTTTCCAACAGGTGTTTGCGGGCTCACTGTTGAAATTTTTTCTTGTAACAACTCAGGGACGGACTGAATAATCTCTTCACCGGAATCTTTCCAAATCAAAGTCGAATTAAATGGATCATAAACAGCAATTCTTGTTCCTGCATGATCTTGTAAATGAAGATTGAAAACAGCGCTCATAAAAAATACTACTCGCCCGACAGGTCATTAAAGATTTCAAAAAATTATAACCTATAGCACTTAGCTATAGCAATTTTAATGAATTTTGCAGACCCTATAATGCATCGATGTGTCTTAAAATACGGCATTTAGGAGAAGAAGACCTTTAGCCAAATAAAGCTGTCTTATTTTTTGCCAAGTTTCATTCGGAAAAATTCTTCAGTGAAATCTGTCGTTGAGCTTTTTTTATCATAAGCATTTATAGCATCAACTATAGTTGATCGATCCGTGATTGGCAGATCTTCTAATGCAGAAAAATTGCCAATTACATTTAAGTAATCAAATCCACCTTCTTTCAGAAAAGCTTGATTTATTTTTCTCAAAGTATTGATAATTTTTAATTGATCACCTTCAGACAGCTTTTGATCAAGAAAAAACAGATCACATGGAAACCTAATTTTTTGAGAATCTGCAATTTTATATTGAGGATAAGTCACAAATTTTCCATCAGCATATTTACCAAACTCTGGAGACTCGGAATTATTATTAGTGCTGGATGGATAATCGCGGCGAACGTTAATTACAGCCTCTATATTATTTTCATTCATGGCTTTCTCCATCCATGGGTAGTCAATCTCAACAAATATTTTTCTTGCTTTAATCTTTTCATCTACAAATAATTTTCTGATTATTAAACCATTTTTATCAGCATCTTGAATAACTGCAATTTGCTTTTTATCGAGATCTTTAAATTTTAATATTTTTGAGTCAATCTTAGTTATGACATCTAAGGAATAATTGCACTTCGTATTTTCATTTTTTCCGTATACCCAAAAGACTGGAGTGATTTTTTTTCCTGCACGCACAAGGTTTACGAAATCAAAAAAATCTGCAGATCCCATATCTCCGGCCCACTTAGAGAACTCCACAACACCAGATGGTTTCTGAATTCTTAATTTCAATCCAGAAGTAGCAAATAAATCTATCATTTTGTTTTGATCATTTTCGGAAGGTCTGGGAATATCATTGCTCAAAATTGAATTGACAATAAAATCTCCTTCTTTAGCCTTTTTATCGGCATCTGATAAAGATTCGACAACTAGAGGAGCATCATTAAGCTCTATCGGTTTTTCTTCAACAACAGGAATTATTTTTTCTATACCATTAGATTTTTTTAAATAGAAGTTTTTGTAATAAAATACTCCCCCTAAAGCAAGAATGATTAAAATTGCAATAAAGTTCTTATCTTTCATAATTCCTCATTAAATTATTTCAAATTTTCAAGATAATTTAAAATTTGTTCAGCCGCGGATTCAGGGTTTCTGCCCAAACTAATATTTAATCTTTTACACTTTAAACTGAATAAAAAAAATCGACTAAGTCGTAAAAAAAAAATATTCGTTTTAGTTATGAAGTCTTTCACTCCGCTCTCCCAAAAATACTCTAAAACCATGGGAGTACCCAGGCCGATAATTCCATGTACGAATAGTCCTTTAAAAGTGCTCGCCCACGACTCAGAATTAATTATGCTCTTCTCTTCATTGTAGCGCTGCGCACTCAAAAGAACAACTTCAGAAAATGCCGTCCCTGCTTTTTCAATTTTATCCTGCAAACCCCGAGTACAGATTAGATTCTTCACTCCATAATGAGTACGTTTCATTTCATAGATATTTTGTTCTCTATCGACAATTTTTAGGCCTTCAGGGATTTCGTTAAGACCAAGTTTAAGCGGAAATGAGTACACAAAACCATGGGGGCCGATGAGTGGTATATCGTCCGAAAGCATTTTCACCCGTTCATCTTTAAGTAACTCCATGAGTAACGTGCTCTTGCCTCCCTTGGAAGGCATCATACAAACCAGCGCCTTTCCCTCAAATGAAATGGCAAAAGCATGAAGTTTATGAAAACCAAACAAATCTAATTTTTTCCCAACTCTTGATAGGATCATTAAATAAGCTATTTCATGTGCCTTATCAAAATTGTCCGAATATATGACTGCTTCATTGGTAAGAAAATTTATTATTGTAAAAGCTTCGCCATAATAATCACAATAGCGTTGATTTCCGATATTATAAATAATTGCATTTTGATTTTGAAAGCTTGCTTTCATTGCAGGGAACACTGGTCTTTGATTGCTCCGAACTAGTTTAAGTTTAAAAGACGAAACTGTTTCAGTGACTGCAGTAAAAGACCAGAAATCCTTCGTAAGAACTTCTGCTAATTCAGACCAATCATTTTCTAGCGAGACACCAGCCTCTAAAAACTTAAAATGAATTCGTTGCAAAACTACTCCTAAATCAGTGATACTAGGTAAATGAAGTTTAGCATTATTATTGTTACATACAATAGAAAAAATGAGCTTGCAGCTTGCCTCGCTTCGATAGCAGCGCAGAAGTCATCATTACCTTTTGAGATTGTTATTATATACAATGGTGAGACTTCGTATGTAGAAAAGATGCGCAATTTATATCCATCACATGTATGTCATCTGATCAAGACCAGCACACCTGCTCATGCAAGAAATGTGGGCATAGGTAATGCAAAGGGTGAATATCTTTTCTTCCTCGATGATGACTGTTACCTGCCCCCTGACTATTTCTCTTTTATAGATTTTACTTCCGACTGGGAAGTGTTCGGTGGTCCTGACCGAACACCTCCTGTGGCCTCTACATTGCAAAAACTTATAGGATTTGCAATCTCCTCTCCATTTTGTATGGGACCGACATTTAAACGGCATTCTTCGTTTTCAAAAGCTGTTAACCAGAACTCTGGGGAATCAGAGCTCATTTTATGCAATCTTTGGATTAAAAAAAATATTTTTGTTAGGGAAGGCCATACTTTTGAAGAAAGTCTTTTTAGGAATGAAGAAAATTATTTGCTAAAAGAATTAAAGATTGAACATAAAAAAATTTATTATAATCCGAAAGTATTTGTTTATCATTCAAGAAAAACGACCCTGGAGAAGCTGGCATATTCGATAATAAAAAGCGGTGAATCGCGTGTGCAAAACTATTTAAAGATGCCTTTAAGGAGCGAGTTAATTTACTTTTGCCCTATCTTGTTCAACTTACTTTTTATGTTTTGGATATTTAATCCATTTTCTAACTTTAAATATTTATTTTTAGGCTATGTTCTGGCAACCTACCTTTATGGGATATGTAGATTAAAAACTTTTCAAATTGGTTTTACTGGTCTTCATTTTTTTATTTTATTTTTTTATAGTTTTGGACTAATCCGGGAATTGCAAAATCAATCTTTCAAATGCGTAAGAAAAATAATTACGTCATATATTTAAGTATGAAAATCATCGGAAAAATATTTTACAAAATTATTTATTATTTATTTTCATTATTTCTTTCAATGACTTTGAAATTAAAAGTAAAGGTCTGGTATCGAAACAGCCTTCTGGAAAATTATTTTTCATTTGGAAATTCAGACTTAGACTTGACTGTTATATATGATGGCAATGAAAACCTTCTGACCAGAATTAAAACCACAAGAGCTTTAGCAGGTTTTTTTATTATTATTAAAGAAATGAATTTTTACTATCCTTTTTCTATTCAAAAAGCTTCACGACTAATTAACTCTTTTGAATTACAAAGAGATCCTAAGCTTAAAAGCAAGCTTGCAGTAATTCACAAACCTGGTTCAAACAGCGAAAAGCTGGTTTATTTTTTGAGAATTTTTTTTTCAATGCAAATTAGTTTAAATACATATTTTAGCCATCGACAGGTAAAAAAGTGGGATTTTCATTTACATAAAATTCTAGTCACCAAAGATTATCATGTTAACACGGCCAGCAATTCACTGGATGTCCTTACCATGGTAGTGACAAACTTTTTCCCAATTGAAGGTAATGAAATTATCCACAATATAGCTATTTTTTTTCAAGCAATTGAAGACAACAAAAATCTGGATCAATTCTTTGATGAAACTTTAAGCAAAAACTTTTATCTTATCTTTTTTCCACATTTTTTTTGTTACAAAAGATTGTCTTACAGTTTTGAAAATGAATTTCAAATTGAAATACTTTTGAAACAGGCTTCGTGGGAAATTTGGGCAATGATGACCCAGCCCTGGATTTTTAACGACAATGCCGGCCTTACACACTTAACAAACTTAAAAGAATTTATTCATGATTTACCAATAGTTAGTGGTACGTTAAAAATCGAGAGTATTGAATTAGTTGATACTATCAATGAATATACTTTCTTTATTTCAGAGCAAATAAAGTTATCTAAATAAAGCTGTTCGGTTTTTTGATCTTAAGAAATTTTTTAAGGTAAGTAGCATACCATTTTTCCCAATGAAAATTAAGTTTCTTGTTTCCATGGCTAGCTTCAATGATTTTCTTAAAATAAGTAAAATTTTCTGCATCAAATGGATCAAAATATTTGCTTAGCCCTTCAAAGTTAAGGTCGTAGATACAAATGCGATGATAGATAGATAGTCTCGACTCCGAAACCTTACTAAAATGCTCATCAATCTTTTGCGGAGCCCGGCGAACATGCCCTCCTCCACGTGAAAGTACGAAGTGGTCTAAATAACTGTCTTTTACAAATAAACCATTGTTAACTTCATGATATAGACATTTTTTATAATCTACTTCAGTGTGAATCATTCTCCATTCTGGAACCTGAATATCAATTTTTAAATTTTTAAAAATAGCTTTTGAATATTTTAAAACATTTTCTTCATCCCATGATCCCCATAAATCATTTCTCTTATCAGGAAAATAAGCAAAAATCTCAATGTTCTCAAGATTCTCTTTACCTATTGTATCAGCCAAGTATTTTAAGCTCTCATCAAAATCTTCTGGCTCTGCAAGCGTAGAGTTAAGAATTCCCGAAACAAATATTTTTTCTGGAAGATTATTTTTATCAAATATATTATCAGCTTCAATTGAATAGTATTGTACATGACCACGCCAAACTTCAGGAACGACAAACCATAAATCTTTATGAATCATTATTTTGTTTGTCACTTCAGAGGGTGCAACTTCCTTAAAAAAAATACTCAACGGAACAATACCATCACGCAGGGTCCAGCAAGGTAGTTCTTTCAGTTCGACTATTCCATGTCCACTGTAAATGAAAAATGGTCCTGTCGGGCCATATATTTCCAACGAGAATGGAGCTAGATAATTTTTATAAAGATCATCGTGACTTGCTATGTCTTCTTTTTTATTTAAATAGGCATTTTGAATTAGATCATATCCCCATTGGATGTATTCAAAATCATTTTTCTTATTCATCTCTTCCCTTATTCGTTTTCAATACTTAAATCTTTTATGTAATTGTTATAAACTTGTTCGTAAAAAGTATCCACAGATGGGTGTAAATTAAGATTCAGTGCCTTGCCAACATCCACAGATGAGTATAAATTTGAATAATGATTCAAGTTCCAGTGAAAGCCACTAAAGTTTTCAAAGTCTTTGTCTAAAATTATCTTCAATTTATTCGCACTACCGACAATGCCGAATTCAGTAAGAAATTCCTCGCTCCATCGCTTTCTGTCATTCTCATTGATATATGATTGAGTGTAGTCATAATAAAAATCATGAATTTTTTTTGTCTGAAGCTTTTGACCAAAAATAGTAAATTCAACGGGCACAAGTTTACAATTCCACTTTTTTGAAGCAAATGAGTAATAACCACCCCAGTTTGTAAGTAGCGTAGGTAGA
>JACMRM010000205.1 GCA_014376445.1 Bacteriovorax sp.
GAGTCTCTTTTGCCGGTGGAGAGCCACTGATGCAAAAAGATCATTTAGAAGACTTGAAAATATTGCAGAAAAAAGACCGCTCTATTAAATATGGAATTGCACTTTCATATAATACCAACTTGATGAAAGAGAAAGAGTTTATTCTGCAGTGGGTGACGATACTGAATCAATTTAAAAACCCCGGCATCATGATATCTGTGGATTCTGTAGGAAGATTGAATGATCTCATTCGTATGGGTTCTTCATTTAATAAACTTCAGGAAAATTTGAATATTATTAATGAAAATAAAAAGCCGCACTTGAGAATGCATATTGATCTTACAATGACATCGTTATTTTTCTTTAACCTTATTGAATACTCTCAATGGATAGTTGAAAATAAATATAATTTGAATGCCAGAGTTATGATTAATCAGTTCAGTGGTAAATTTCTTTATTTTGAAATTTTACCGCTTGAGTTTCGTGAGAAAAAATTGCGTGAATGGGTAGCGTGGCTCGAACTATTACCAAAAGAAGATCAAGATCGTCTTGGCAATTTAAGGAACGTCTTAGAAACATACTACAGTACACCGGCCTTTTGTGATGAAGAGCGAATGCTTGCTGAAGATGAAATTAGAAGAGTTTGCGCCAAGCAGTATGCCGATGAAATCATGGCCCATCTAGGGCCTTATTTACCCTCGAAGCCATTGTAAATACAATCATATATATCAACACCACAATTAATTTTAACTGCCAATATTGACACTTTTCCAAGTGCCCCCATCTTTTAGTCGATATACATTGTTAAAAAATGAGGATGAAACTAATGGCGGAAAATACAACTAGCGAATCAGGCAATGAAGACATTCTGAATGCTGATGGTGACGAGAGTGAAACTGAAAATGTTGAAACGATTGCAGTAAAAGTAAAAGAAGAAGAAGACTTTAAAGCAAAATATTATTATCTAGCTGCTGAATTCGATAATATGAAAAAAAGATTTGAGCGTGAAAAAGAAAATCTTTTAAAATTTGGAAATGAAAAAGTTCTATCTAACCTTGTTGGAGTCATCGACAACTTTGATTTAACAGTTAGTGCTTTAAAAAATGATAATGATGACAAAGTTCAGAACATCGTGAAAGGGATAGATATGATCCGCAATCAATTTCTGGATGTATTGAAACAAAGTGGATTAACTCAGGTTGAATCGCTTGGAAAAACTTTTGATCCTAATTTTCACGAAGCAGTTGCACAGGCACCAGCTCCAGGAAAAGGCGATCAGGAAATTATCACTGAGTATCAACGTGGATTTATGTTGAATGGCAGACTGCTAAGAGCTGCGAAAGTAGTGGTAGCAAACAACGACTAATTTAGGTTTAGATTTAAATAATAAAGGGAGAATTAAAATGGGTAAAATTATCGGTATTGACTTAGGGACAACAAACTCGTGCGTTGCTGTTCTAGAAAATGGAACCTACAAAGTTATCGCAAACGCTGAAGGGCATAACACTACACCATCAATTGTTGGTTTCGCTAACAACGGTGAAGTTCTGGTTGGTCAGGTTGCTAAAAGACAATCTGTTACAAATCCTAAGAAAACACTTTTTGGTATTAAAAGACTAATTGGTAGAAAGGCAGACGCTCCAGAAGTTAGAAAGTTTATGGAAGTAGCACCTTTCGAAATCATCGCGAATAAAAACGGAGACGCTTGGGTAAAAGTTGATGGAAAAGAAATGTCACCTCAGGAAGTTTCAGCAAAAATTTTAGAAAAACTAAAAAAAGCTGCTGAAGATTATTTAGGGCAACCTGTAACTGAAGCTGTAATTACAGTTCCTGCTTAC
>JACMRM010000206.1 GCA_014376445.1 Bacteriovorax sp.
GCCTTTTTTATTGCTTAATTCTTTGGATAAGACCAGGCGAAAAGAAATTATCAAATTTTTCGTAAACGACTTTCGTCGCCTCTGAAAACTTACTCATTTCTGCATCTGATAATGTGACAATTTCAATCCCTTCTTTTTTTGCTTTGATTTTTGCTTCTTCGCCATCTCGAATAGATTCAGCTCTTTCTTCTCTGGCAGCATCAACTGCAGCTGCTCTCATTAAATCCTGAAGTTCTTTGTCTAACGTACTCCAGAATTTCTTTTCAATAATCATCGAAGTTAAAAATAAGCTGTGTTTTGTATCATTCATAACAGTTGAAAATTTATTTTGCTCAAGGGGATAAACTCTTGGCCATGCACTTTCTCCACCAACAAAAGTTCCATCAGCAACACCTTCGTTAATTTCTTCAAGTTCGCGCGCTACGGGAATAGCGCCGACAGCACGAAAAGTTTCCATCGCAAATTGATTTTTATTAGAACGAATCGAAGTACCTTTGAAATCTTCCAGTGAACGGATTGCTTTATTAGCAGGAATCATTCTGAATCCACCAGAATATGTAAATGCCAGTCCAAGAATATTAGACTTTGCAGCTAATCCTGCCAGTAGTTCATTTCCAACTGCACCTTCAAGTACTGTTTGAGCATGGTCATGATCTCTGAAAAGAAAAGGCATATCCAATACGTGCATATCGGAGCTGTATTTTTCTGCGAGCCATGTTGTATACATCTGGCTCATTTCAATTTTTCCGGCATTCATAAGATCTAGAAGATCGTGTTTTGTAACTTCTACACCATCATTGTATCGTAATGAGTATTGCCCTAGAGTCATAATTTCAACTTCAATTTTGTGATTTACTGCTCTTTCATTGATTGCTTTTGTAAATGAAGCGGCAGCTCTTACAAAAAGACTTAATGGTTCATGTGCAATTACCCAGCGAATTTTTATTGTTATTTTCATCGTTCCCCCTAGAAGTTATTTAATAGATCTTTTGGTATTTCTTTATCAAAACTGACCTGTAAATTAAGACGTAATTCTGTAACATGCTCAACCGAATGAATAATTCTAGTATTCATGATGTACCAGCAATTGAACGGCCCATTTACGCTGTCGATTAGTTCCAGATGCTGTCCCCGTTCGCTGACTGTCATGCGATTGCGAATCAATGGACGGTCTATTTCTTTCCAAAAACAAAGCTTCGAATTATCGCCGCCTGTTTTCAAATTATATAAAAGTACAAAATCTCTGGTTACATCTGTATGCGGTAACTGAGGCTCATCAAAAAACATTATTCCTGAATTACTGAATTGAAATTCGGAAGTGATGTTTTTCGCTATCCAATTCTGAAAATCTTTTTTGAAGTGATGGCGCATATTTTTGTTAGAGGCCATCGGTTGAATCCAGTCATAAGATTGGTCTTTCCAGTCCTCACGTTTTTTAATTCCTAAATATTTATCATCTTCCGAAGAAAAGTGACTTAACTCTGGACGTCTGCTGTCAACAATAATCTCAATTAGTGATTGAGGCGGATGAGGCAAGTGAGGTAGAAGTTTGTACGTCCATTCTTTCATGACTCGACTCCTTGAATTGCACTCTCATTTTTTTTAAAATTGTGACTGCTAAAAAAGCAGTAAGAAGATCGAGAGCAATAATAAGATAAAAAACCATGTTCCAGCTTCCTTGTGATTCACGAAGAAGAGCAGCGAAAGGTCCTCCTAAGATTGAACCAATGCCAACTGAGGTATATAAAAATCCAAAATTTACACTGGCATTTTTTTCTCCGAAAGTATCTGTACACAATGCCGGGAAAATGGAAAATATTTCTCCCCATGCAAGGAAAACTAGTCCGGAAAGAATTATGAAAGAAATTGGATTATGTAATTGTGTAAACCATACAAGAATAAATAATGCTTCAAGAAAGAAAGCAATTCCAAGCGTAATCTCTCTGCCAATTTTATCAGAAATCATACCGAATAAAATTCTGCTGAAGCCATTTGAGATTCTGTCTACCATTAATGCAAGTGGAAGTGCTGCCATACCAAACATAATAATGTCGGAGCCGATTCCATATTCTTTAGCGATGATGGCAATGTTAGAAGTGATCATCATTCCACATGTTGCGATCATAGACATCATAAAAAACATCAACCAGAACACACCTGATTTCAGCATAACTTTAGCTGTAACAGATTTTTTATCATCTATAACATGCTTTTCTTTTGGCTGTGTGTTGTCAGGATTTTTTATAAATACAACAACTACAATTGCAGCTATTAAATAAAGTATTCCAAAAAATTGAAGTGTTGGCAGGATACCATCTGATTCAATTGAGTGTGAAATTGAGTAAGTTGATAACAGAGGACCGAGTGCATATCCGGACATCAGTATGCCTGTGGCAAGACCTCTTTTATCAGGAAAACATTTTTGAACAATTCCGGCGCAGCCAATAAATGATATACCCGCACCGAGTCCGCCGATAATTCCATAAGTGACATAAAGTTGAATTAGGCCTTCACAGTGGCCAGCAAGAACCCAACTTCCTGCACTCATCAAAAGCCCCAACGCAATGATAAATTTGGAGTTA
>JACMRM010000207.1 GCA_014376445.1 Bacteriovorax sp.
CTTCGTAGTTTTTGTTTTCTTGCATCAGCGGTTGGCAGTCAAATCTCTAATAAGGCGCCAGTCTTTTCCTTTTTGCAGGAGAAGTATAATTTCAGCTGCATAAAAAAAGGCCACCTCTCGGTGGCCTTCGTAGTTTTTGTTTTCTTGCATCAGCGGTTGGCAGTCAAATCTCTAATAAGGCGCCAGTCTTTTCCTTTTTGCAGGAGAAGTATAATTTCAGCTGCGGCTGAAATTATTTTGACTGCACATCTAGAACTTTCGCTTGAGGAGCGTTTAGGAATTGACCTTTGAATACTGGAGATGTTCCTGAGATATCAGTTACACCTAAAGTAAGCTTTCTTTCGTTTCTAGCGTCTACTAAAGAAACAATTCCTTTAGCTGAGTCAACAGAAACTTTTGAGAAAGAAATTAGAGCGTTGTCACTTACAAGTGATCCAACGTATTCTGTTTTAGAGTCTTCAGACCTTTTTGTAATGTTTAAAGTCATGTTATAGTTTCCAACTTGTACTGAATGTTGTCCTAGAACTTGTTCAATTGTTAGACCTTCAACATTTCCTTGTCTATAAACAGTGATGTTTGATTGAGCAAGCTTTCCAGAGAAAGTCGCTTTACCGTAACGAGCAGAAGCGAAGTATCCTTTTACAGATCCAGTAGCTCTATCTAGTTCCATTTTAAAGAATGGAGACTGGATGTCCTGGTTGTTGTCATTGTTGTAAACAGCTTCGTTAGAGAAAAATGTATTTCCAAGAAGACCAGCTTGTTTGAAAGATACTTTAATGATTCTTGATTCAGAGGCAACAAAGTTTACAACAAGAGCGTCTCTATCAGTTGATTCCATAACAATTACGTTATCGATTCTAAGGTTCTTAGCAACAGTAGCATCATCGAAAAATACTTTATAAATTCCTTCGTATCCTGGACGTAGCTTCATCGTTTTAAGAGTCATGTCTTTAACGATAGCAACTGCAGCTTGGTAAAGATAATACTCGTCACCGACTGTGCGTGAGTAGTCTTTAGCGAATTCAGCAAATTTAATCATTGAATCCATATCAACAGTTGTAGTTGCTGCTGCAGCTTTTGAAGATAAAGTCATAAGAAGGTTGTAACGACCTGACTGAACAGCTTGAGCTTTATAAAGAGAGATATAAAGATCAGCATCGATTGGAGAGATTTTTACATAACGTACAGATACGTCACCTAAAAATACTTTAAGGTCTCGACATGACCATTCTGAACATCCGTCTAATTTTTCGTATACTGGAGCTAGAACTTGAAGTTCAACATAAAGGTTTTTGATAACCGCTTCTGTTTCGTTTTTTGTAACAAGATCTTTTAAGTAATAAACGAACTCACCACGAGCATCTAGACTCACTGTCTTAAGTACGTCTGTGATCGCTGGATTACAAAGAAGAGTTCCTTGGTCTGCTAAACACTTTTCTACCAAGTCAGTAGCTGGTTTTAAGCTCGCGTTAATAGCGAAGGCCGGGACAGATGCAACTAGTGCAAGAATCATTAATAATGTTTTCATATTTACCTCAGTTTATTATAGATCAAATTTTACGCTAAATTCGTGACCGTTATCTAACTTAACCATTGCTGTTCCTGCAACTTTCGCTGGAGATCCAGCAACTGTTACAGCGTAGTTCTTCTTACCGTTGTCAGAAGATGAATCAGCGATGCCTGATGTCGAGAAGACATAGTCAACACTTGATACAGTTCCGATTTTTGGTGAGTTTAAGTAAAGAGAAACTGAACCATTTACTTCTTTTCTCACAACTTTAAAATCAGCTGCTTCTAATTGGTATAGTGGGTTTGTTTCAATCTGACCTTGTACTGGCGCAGAAGCAACACTACCTGCTTCTTTAACATCAAAGTTTGCAGAATTTGAGAAATCGTCAAGAGCTGACCAAGCAGCATAGTGAGCAACAACTTTACTTCTAAAGTCACGGATCGCTCCTAGAGCAGTTTCAATTGCAGAGTCTTCGCTTAATTGTCCTATTTGGAAAGACTCAAAAGTGTCCGCGTACATTTGAAGAGACTCAGTAGAGATAGAGTTATAGTTAGAAAGAATGTCTAGAGAAGAATCTAACTTGTTCAGTTGAAGAAGAACGTTTGTTCTAACTTCAAGTTCAGTTGATTCTTGTCTTAAAGATGCAATGTTCTCTTCGTTTCTAGCGTCTTTAATTCTTCTCTTATAAGAGAAGTTTAAGCCCGCGAATGAAAGGATTGACCATTGAACTTGTTTTACATTTGAGATTGAAGCACGGTGAAGGTTAATCGAAGCTTTGTGCTTGTCGCTATTAATAACAGAGAAGTCTTGAAGCTTTTCTTGATTAAGATTAGTCGTGATTGATTTATCAAGCAATGTAGCGATTTGAGCAAGTTCATACTTTGATCCATCAGTTGTGCTAATAAGAGTTTTGATGGCTGCAAGTTCTGCTACGTACATATTGTAGATATCTACGCGTTCCATTCCAAGGCGAAGCTCCCACTTTTTAAGGTCAGAAACTCTTTCCGGAGAAAACTTTCTTTCAACCCATTTTGCTTCCTGATAAGAAAGAATTGAGCTTTCCTGATCGATCGTCTTAAGGATTACTTCGTGAGTAAGAATATCGTAGTAAAGGTGAGCAAGTTCATTGTTCACTTGAGCACGAGCATCCTGAAGGTTGTAATAAGCAACTTTCGTAAGATATTTATTCTTAGATACGTTGTAGATCTTTGTAGGAATTGAAGTAACAGCTTCGATTGCAATTGGTGCCCAGAAGTAACTCAATCCGATAGCAACTCCTAAAAGTTGTCCTGTTGTGATCGGGTTAAACTGTGCTCTTGCAATAGAGATGTTTTTCTTAGCGATAAGATAATTTTCAAAAGCTACGTCAACGTCAGTGTTTCTGTCGTTAGCAACTTTTTTCATTTCAACAAGATTTTTACGGCCTGCTGAAGCTTGAAGCATAGACTCCAAGTTTGGTTTCAAATTCGGAAGTGGACTTACAAGCTCTGCTTGCGCCACACCCATCGATAGCACTAGTGCTAATATTAATAATTTTTTCATATAATCTACCCTTTACTCAACTTTTATAATTATGAACGTGGAACAACATTAGTCATCATGTTTGTACCAAGAAGACGCTTAAGCTTGATGTATCTCATCTCAAGTTCGTACTTCTCTTTTGAAGACTCTCTCTCAGCGTACATTAAGTTAAGTTCAGCTTTTTTAGTATTAATGAACGAGTTAAGTAATGAACCTTCTTGTGCTGTAGCTGAAGCGTATTCTGCTTGTGCCATAGTTAAAAGTTGGTCCTGGAATGCCATTTTTTTCTTTTGTGATTCGATTAGGGCGTATTGAGCTACTACCTGGTTCTGAACTTCGATAATAGATTTTTTCTTATTAAGTTGGATTTTTACAACTTCGTCTTTAGCAATTGAAACTCTTGCAAAATAATCAAATCCTACACCTGACCAAGAAATCCAAGAAACTGCTACACCACGTTTTTGCTTTTGAGCAGCGTCTACTAAATGATCGAACTGAGCAACTTCGAGAGAGTTGTTTACCGCAATCACAGCAGCTTCTGATGCAGTTGCCGGGTAATCAAGACCTTCATTATAGAAAGCAAGATTATCAAGAGCTAGTGTATCTGTGTTGTCTTTTACTTGGAGGATTAGCTTAAGAGCGAATTCTTCAGTTTGTAATAATTCAGATCCATTTACCGCTTGAGTCTTTGCAGTAACTACTGCTCTTTGAGCTGCATAGTACTGAGAAAAATCAATTGCACCAAGATCGTAAGCTTCTTGTGAGCGAGCTGCAATTTCGTTTACAATTGCTGTTTCTTTGTTGAACGATTGAACCATTTCATCATGGTATTGGTATAAGAAGAAAGTGTTTTCTAAATCTTCAAGAAGGTTTTTCTTAACGATTGATTTGTTAACGTCAGCTGCTTTAGCAAGGTCTTTAGCTGCTGATGCTTCAAAAAATCTTGAAGGCTCAGGAACGATTGATCTTAGGATCGTGTATTGATAGTCAAAAAGTAACATATCAATTGAAATCGATGGAAGAAGACCTAGACTTTTAGCTTGGGCTTGAGTCTTAACTTGTACGTATTGTTCATACGCAATTGAAACTTTAATGTTGTTGTTAGCAACTTCTTTTTTAGCTTGTTCTAATGAGTATTGTTCACCAGCAAATAACTGCGTAGAGAACAGCCCCATCATCACTACGAAACCGATAATCTTTTTCATACACTTCTCCAAAAATTTAATACCTATGTTTAGCACGTTTATTCAGGAATCCTTCCTTCACTTTTCATCTATGTAAAACTTACTCGCCAACTAATTCATGCTCGACCACCAAAAGCCGATATTTTTACCGACTGAGACCAAGAGCCCGTTTTGAACTTCGAATTCAGAAAAACTTTTATGCCAACGAAGATCTAGCAAACTTTCTTTATTTATCCAAGAGTACTGAGAAAATTGAGGGACTAGTTCATCTTTTAAATTACTTATCTGTGATTTCAAAAGAGAGCCGCCCATGCACGAATAATCTCCATAACTTGAACTGAACCTATAACTAAAGATTTCCTGTGATTTAGTCTGCATCTGGCAAAATTCATCTTCTGCAAAGAGATCTTTAGGAAGAATTAATTCTTTCGCATCCCTAAACGCACGAAGTACTCCCGTATCTTTCGAAGAAAAATACGCACCTTCTGAAGTTAAAAATTTAACAGCAGAATTTTTTGGAGAAGCCACTTCGAGCAGACTTCTATCCCATGCGTAAAGCTTTGTCTTGGGATTTTGATCCCAAATCCCCCCCGTTCCGGAAATAAAAAAGGTTGTATCCCCATAGATTTTCGTTCCTAACAGAAGATTGTTCATTTTCTGAACTTTAAAATTGTTTTGATCATCCCAACTAACAGCGTAGATATCTGGAAATTCCAGATTGTATTTTGTTTGTATGAGTGCCTTTTTTGAAGCGGCATCAGACCATAGAAGAATTGATTTCTCGTTAATTGAAGAGGTGATTTTCTTCCAGCTCTTTGTCTCGAGATTAACCAGAACTGGATAATAAAGATCCTGGTTTTTATCTGCATAGGCAAGAACAGCATTAGGATATTTGTAAGAAGAAATCTGGATCTGGTTCATATCCATAAACTCAGCGCTTGTAGGAATAGTAATAGATACATCGAGAGTTCTATCGAGATCGACAAAGCTCATTGTGTTTTTATCCATTGCAAGTGTCACTAGCGGCCCGAATTGGTGGGTGGCTCCAGTGTTTTCTTTGATGAATTGAATCTTGTCATCGATGAGTCTGAATGTGAGCAAACTGGAAGCAAGAGGTTTTCTGAAAATCGTATGGCCTTGGTCTTCTTCTATATAAAGTGGACGTTCTTTCTGAAGATTTAAAAGCATATCATCGTCTATAATTGTGATCCATGAGAGAGTATCCCCATCAACCAGCATGCGCTTGATCTCGCCTTTGGCATCGTCAACCTTATAAACTGATCCTGATTTTGTCAGGACAATTCTCGATTCAGGTGTCGCCTCAAAAATGATTTTTCCGGAAGTCATATCCATCAATTTCGAATCATCCAGAAGGGCCAGGGCATTTTTTGAAATTTTGATAGAATCAAAATAAGGAAGAATGCGGGTTCTGATGTCTGAAGGAATTTTTCCCCAGCGCCGGTCGATTGAGGCCCTTGCGTCTGAGTTGAAATATGGAATAATTTTAAACCATGCTTCGATGGATTTGCTTTCACCGTTGAAGATTAATTGCTTTTGCCCTTTCGTCGAAAAAAAGAACTGACATCCTTTAACATCAATAAGCGTGCAGTATGTGTTGATCCGGGTGAATAAATTATTGAGATCGGCATCCATTGGATATGTACTTAGACCTACCCATGTGTTGGTCTTTGGATGGCAGTCTGTGCTGCAGGGATTTTCCGGGCGTAAAATGATTGTGTTTCTATCCTCTAGCCTTTTTTCTACTGTCCCCACCCATGAAGATAAAAGTTCAGCTGAGTTCAGACCCCATCTTCTAGCAGGCGTATCTGTTCCCAGGCTCGAAAAAAGATTGTTTTCCATAATGAAGCGCAGACTTGAAAGTTTTAAGGATACACCCTCCACTTCAAGAGTTGCCGATCTGAGTCCTGCGGTCCAGCGATCGTAAAGCCCCGGTGAAAGATTTTCAAACTGCTTAACAAGTGTATCGATGTCGTGGAATTTTTTTAGAAGTTTTGCGTCTCTGATTGGGGTTCCCCAGTCATCGGCACCTTCTGATCCGGAAGCACAGTTATTTTTTTTGCAGAAAGTATAGCCGTTAGTGACTACTTCAATTCTTTGATTGGCATAACTTAAAATATCATCAACTCCAAGTTGAACTAGCTTAAGCGGATCATAGTTTCCCTTAACACGTGAAAGAACAAATTCAATGAAAGCAGGAAAATCTGACTTCAGGCCTGTATCGAACTGCTCGAGTGAATACGCTGGACGTGCATCTTTTGGCTGGAGAACCCATTCGCCATTTTTTAAAACCGGCCATCTGAAAGCAAGAATTTCTTTATCCCCTTTTTCCGGCCAGTCCTGATCGAGGAAGACTTCTCTGGTAAGAAGTCTGACGGCCCTCGGGCTGGTTGAAGCAAGGGTATATAAAGGAAGTTCTGTAATTTCATTATAGTGAGTTTCAGAAATAATCTTGGCGTGTCCAGAACCATGGTTCTGGGTAATGATATAAGTTCCAGGAATCAATCCTTCTTTATCGATCCTTACCGGAAAGCCGTCATTCATAACAGTTCTGGAGCTGGTAAGGTTCATGATATAATCAAGGGCCCCAAGGAATAACTCATCTTCATGCCAGTTGTCTGCCGTACCGTATTTACGCCATTCTTTTTTCATTGAAAATTGTCCGAACAGCTCACCTGTATCGGCAACAGTGTTGGCCACTGGAAGAGAGTTAATTCGCGAGTAAATCCAGCGAAGGCCAACAAGTGCGTCGGCACAATCAGTTTCAATTTTATATTTTTTGTAAAACTCTGGTGTAATAGTTGAAAGCCAGACCCCGTACTTTGCCTCCCACTCATCGCTCCATTGATTTTTTGCAATCCAGAGAAACTGATTTTTTTCTTTGCCTAAAAGACCTTTCTCGGTTGCATTATCTACAATTTTTTTTACAGGCCATGAGGGCAGAGCTACAACGGCTTTATAATCCGGAAAACGAATTGATACATATTTTTCTAGAGCGGGTCTCGTCTTGAATGTAAAAGTATAAACGAGAGATTGATATTCACCTTTTTGCTGGAAGTATTGCTTCAGCAGAAGTCCAGCTTCAGATTTTTCTATAGATAAATAATAGCGTGAGATGGCCTGCTCATGCAGCCACAAGTCACTAGCTTGAGCGAAAGTAGATATGAATAAAAGCGCTATAATAAGTGCTTTTAATTTCCTGAGCGACATTGTCACAAAAACCCCATCTCGAATTTTGTCTTAAGCTTGTCTTTGTAAGTGTGGATTGACAGATTGACTACTAAGTCTGTAATTATTACTTAATAAATATTGGTTAGAATTATTAGAGTATATTGAGTTATATGAAAACAAAACTGTTTGCAGCTACTCTATTTTTGAGTTTAGTCTTTGGTACGGCAGCTGAAGCTAAAATTTTTGGTAACAAAACCATGTGGATTGGGATTGAACCGTTGGTTCTTAAAACTCTTTCGCAAAGTCATAGACGCGTGTTTGAATATAAAGACGTCATCAAAGGTAATAAAGAAACATATTTTAAAATTAATGAATCGGAACTCAATAAAGTTTCGCATTTCATTCATCACAATTTTAAACGTTGCGGAGGATATAGAATTCTTCCGGGTGAACCGAAAGCTTCTGAAAAACTTTCTGACTATAAGGCCCTTTTCGCAACTTCCTCATTTGGATGGTACGATTTTCAAACGACGCTAGCTCCTGACTATTCTATTAATCAGGAAAATGTGGTGAATACCTGGCTTCCAGAAGTATCTGAAGACTACATGAACAGTGTCATCATTAAGCTTTCAAGTTACAAAAACCGTTATTACAAATCACCTGAAGGTGTTGCGGCACTTTATTGGATTGGTGATGAATGGAAGCGTCTTGCAAAAGACAGAACTGATATTCATATCGATTACTATCACTATGCAACTCATGATCAGCCGACTGTTATAGCAACAATTGAAGGGTCGGATCCAGATGTATTAAATCAGATCATTATTCTCGGTGGACATGGCGATTCAATCAATACAGATAATGAAATGATTGAAACTCCGGCGCCAGGTGCCGATGACAATGCGGCAGGTATTTCTGTTGTAAGTGAGATTTTAAGAAATGCTATACTTCAAAACTTTAAACCGAAACATACTATTCAGTTCATCGCTTACGCTGCTGAAGAAGAAGGTATTCAAGGTTCATATGAATTAGCAAAAGTTTATCGAGAAAAGAAAACGAAAGTTTTAGGTGTTATGCAGTTCGATGGTGCTAACTACAATGTTAAAAAAACTTACGACATGGCCTTAATTAGCGATAATACTAACGTTGATCAAAATAATTTTTTAGCAACGTTAATTGATAAATATGTACATGTGAAATGGACTTGGGATCAATGTGGATATGGTTGTTCAGACCATGCAGCTTGGAACTATGAAGGCTATAGGGCCAGTTTTCCGGCAGAAGCTATTATGGCAGAGCAAACTCCTTACCTGCACACAGCAAACGATACATTTGATAAATCC
The DNA here is from genome assembly GCA_014376445.1 of Bacteriovorax sp. Taxonomy (GTDB): domain Bacteria; phylum Bdellovibrionota; class Bacteriovoracia; order Bacteriovoracales; family Bacteriovoracaceae; genus Bacteriovorax. The sequence continues at coordinate 8,748 of JACMRM010000207.1, forward strand.
AACAACAGCTCCGAGCATGCTGCGATTTTTGCTAGACTAGGGATTGCTTACCTTATTGAACTTGATCAATAGCCGTCTTTAAAACATTATCAGCTTTCAATAACGGGCGTTGCAGGACTTCCTGATCGGGATGGACTCCAGAGCCCTCATAAAATCTTCCATTCTCCTGCCAGGTAATACAAGTCGGAATGTTGATTGAATAATGAGTTCCCTTAATAGGGAAAATCACCGGGTCACCAGAACCGCCATGGGTTCTGCTTCCAAGAAGCACTGATCTTTTTTCTAGCTTTAAAACTGAAGCAATGGTTTCACATGATGAAAAACATCCGGCAGAAATTAAAGTTAAGACTTTGTTGTCAAAAAAAGTTTTTGCAGGTTTATTTTTTAAATTCGTGAAATCAAATCCATCTTTCGCCCAAAGATCAAGTTTGACTGGCCAGAATTTTGCCAGCCATTTCGCTTTTCCTGGTTGAGTTTTTTTCAAATATTTATAGTGATACATGAAAACTGATTTTTCATTAAAAGCATTTAATACATATTCAACTTCAGTATCGCCGCCGCCGCCATTATCTCTTAAATCAATAATAATTTTATCAGTTGGCTTAATTGTGCTGGTCGAATCGTCAAATTGATTTTTGAAATTTGCAAAAATCTGATCTCTGCCCCATGGCGTTTTTGCTGTCGTATCGTCACACCATAAATTCTCAATGTTCAGTTTAAATACATTGTCCTGGAGGCGTTCGCCGCTTACGCAGACCGGAGGTATAGTAATTTGCTTGTGCCAGATTAACTTTGAAGAAAAAAGTTTCCCAGAAGAGGATTTTACTTTAACAGTAACTTCATTGTTATCTGATCTTTCGCGCAAGGCATGAGACACACGATAATTTCGTCCCCATGGAGTAGACGCGGCCACTGAAAATTTTTCAGCTTCCAGATAATCCTTTAGATTAAGATTATTCACTTCCAGAATTTCATACTTATCTTCTACAAGTGCAGGTGAACATTCGGCGCAACTTTTAATAAAAAGAGAGCCTGGAATAAAATTAATTCCACTGGCATAGATAATGTTTTTTTCTTTGCGGTCATCGAATAAAACAACGTGACCATCATTAATCTGATGAACTTTAGTCGTGATGTCTTTGATATTTTTATCATTCAATTTATGGTCTTTTAAATAATGATTTAAATTTGCAAGAATCTCTCTCTTATGTCTCTTATCATTCACATAAAGGTTGGCATATTTATTTTCAATGATACTAACCAGCTGCTGTTCGGGAGTCCGAGAGCAGCTAGCTAGTAGAAATAATATTAAAAAAGTGAATTTGAATTTATTGCGGGCGTGGTCCATAAAGCATCGCACTTCCAAAGAATGTATAGAATAGTTTAGTTCTATCGTTTGGATCTATAGTAGCTGACATTGCATTAGATTGGTATGGAGGAAGTAAATTCTTTGCCCAGTTCGCTCCACCATTAGTTGTGTAATATAGGCCGCCATTTCCCCAGCTGCCATCTATTGTATAGAGACCATTAACGTATAGGTTGTTTGTGTCTTCTTGATCGAGCGTTATCGAAGTTGGATGAGTATTTTGAACTTGTCTTGTCCATGTTCCTCCTCTGTTCGTGCTTTTCCACACTCCAGTTGCCAGCCAGTTCCCGTGGTTTTCATAATCCACCAGGTAAAGTGTGTTTCTAGAGCTTCCAGCTGAGAAATCCACTGCGAAACCTGTCGGGTAATACCAAAGGTTCCCAGTAACCCCTGCTGGTCTTGTTACAGTCGTTCTTAAAAGAGTCCATGATGTCCCGCCAGGGGCAAGGTAATAGATCCCTGTGCTGGCGCTGTTAGAAAATGTTGGAGCGTCACCTGTTAATAAGAGATACACACCACCGTTGTCCGGGTCCACTTCAATTTGAGGAATAATTTTTGATCCGGCCGGAAGACCGGCATTAAACAAGGACCAAGTCGATCCACCATCTAAACTTCTAGCGACTCCAGTTCCATGAAGACCACCGTAAATAGCATTGCTCGTATTTTCATAGACGATTGATAAAAACTGGCGATCGTAAGTAGCATTGTTTGGAGTTAAGCGAGTCCATGTTAAACCGCGGTTCGACGATTTATAAATTCCACCTTCGTCTCCTGAAGCCGCGTTGGCATGCCAGTCTGTTGGGTAGTCATGTTGAGATCCTGAAGCTGCGTATACAATAGTGTCATCATCTGGGTCGAAAGCGTAATCATAGTTGCTGTTGAAAGCAACTTTTGAAACTCTATAACTTTTACCGCCGTCTTCAGTAACCATACCACCCATATCTGCCATTGCTGCATATCCAATTTGCGGATTTGTCGGGTGAAATTTAAATTTATAAACTGATGTCACTTCAAGGCCTGTTGATTTCCACTTTTTAGCTTTCGATCGAAGACCTGTATCCGCATATTTTGTAAAAGGTGCATTCCAAAAATCTCCACCCGACTTTGAAGTGTGAAGAAAATAATATCCAGTTCCACCGATACTAGCTGGAGATCTTAAGTGCATATCAAAACTTTCATAACCGCTGTCATCCCATCCGATATCGAGAGCGGCTGCAGAGTATTCAAGTTTATCCTGTCCCCATGATGCATACGGGACTACGTCGTAGTTGAGCTGATTTAATTTTATATCCCAAGTTGTTCCAGAGTCGATTGTCTTCCAGACCTTAGTACCGTACTGACGAATCCATTTAGTTGAACCTGTTGCAACGATAACTTTTGAATTATTTTCGGCCATCTTTATATGATCGCCGGCCTCTTTATTTGTTTTTGTAAAATTCATGGACTCATTTCCAAGCCAGATATATCCACAGTGGGCATAGTGAGCTGTCATGCTTGTCGATCCCCAGTCTGCTGCATAGACAGCAACTGCACCACATGCGCTTGCACCATTATTATCGATAAAAGTAAAAGTTATTTTTGCATCGTCGCGGCCAGCAGTGAATGCTCTGATGGTTACACCTGATGGTTGATAAACTCTTGTAAAAGAATTTCCCAGGTCTGTTGATTTATAAATTCCAGCTGCGGTTGCTGAATAAATGATGTGACCATTTTTGTGGTAATCAATATATGTTCCCATTGATTCACCAGGCACATCTAAAAGTTTCGCCCAAGTCAAACCAGTATCACGGCTTTGCCATAAACCCGAGGTTGTTCCTGCATACATCATATTGGAATCAAAACTATCACCTCGCCAGTATTTAATTTTTTCTCCACCTGCTAATGCAAAACTTGTCACTGCTGACCAATGAACACCGGCATCGGAACTTCTCACTGGAGCTCTCCCGGCAGGTGCGTGAAAAACAACTTGCGGGTCAGATGAAAATCCAACACCAGCAGCACTGTCTAGATCAGATGAGTATGTTGTTTGATTGTGATTGATTCCGGCCCAAGTCACTCCACGATTTACACTTCTAAAAAGTGTTCCCATGTCTGTTCCTACGAACCATAGTGAGCTGTATGGAGAAATAGAAAATCCACTCATCGCTCCACCTCCGCCGATTCCGCGCGCTTCATAAATAAGCTCGCCAGCGTTTGGTGTAATTGTTTGTTCTGTAATTGGTGTAAGAATAAATCCTGAAGTCGTTATCTGGTCTTGTTGAGTTGTATTGCCTGAACCTGTAGCAGTTGATGTTCCTTCTGTAGTTCCAGATGTTGCTGCCGGTTTACAAGAAAAGATAGAGACGGCCATTAGAGATAAGAATATCGTATTCTTAATTTGAAATTGCTTCATGCTGATTCTCCTGAGAGGACAAGATGAGTCCTTAGAGTTTTTGTGTCGTGAATTAATTTTATGCGATTAAGAGTGATTATTCTCAGCATCGTAGAAATCTGGCAGATTCTGCCTACATAGAGCATTTATTTAATGGTGCCAAAGTGTCTAAAAAGCGACACAGAAAATTGGCAAAAAAAAACCTCTCCAATGGAGAGGTTCATATTTTTCTAA
>JACMRM010000208.1 GCA_014376445.1 Bacteriovorax sp.
AAGCTCACCATAATCTTGGTGCGAATTACTCTCAATCTCAAAATTCAGCATCGCAATCGTCTCAATCATATCAAGCCCCACAACAAGCAGCTCCCCAAGCGCCTGTTCAGCAACAAGCAGCAGCTTCAGTTGAAATTGTACGTGAAGTTCAACCAACGAGAGAGGAAGCAACCGCTCTCCATGGGAGCGCCGAAGACAAATCAGACTTCGACAGATTCATGTCAGATAGAAATGCATACCAAAGTTCATCTGCTAACGAAGAAGAGTCACAATCTGCTTCTACACAATCTCAGCAACCAGCTGCTCAGCAGCCGCCGTCGAGATTAATTCAGCAAATCAGAGATGCAGCTAACCGTTATGAAAATACAGGCGCTCGTCCAGGTCAGCCGACTGGAAATGTTTCTCCTACTAACTCTTCACCGGTAAACGAAGGTCAAAATGGAAGAGCAAAATCAATCGCTGAAAAACTAGGGTTCATTAACTTTGATGAAGATGAATTCGATACTCCTTCATATCTGAGAAAAGAAGACAAATCTCAGGAACAAAGAACAACAAACAGAGAAATTAGCAAGAACTTCGATCTATAAAAAACTCCGGGCCTGCTAATTGCGGGCCTTGTATTTTTCAATCTCGTCACTTAATCTTTCTGCATCTTTTTCGATTACATTTAACTGAATAAACGATTCAATAAAATCTTCTTCGATATTAATCTTATAATGAGTTAAGACAAAACTTGGCGTTTCATTGTCGCGCCAGATATGGCGTTTAAAGTGATAAATAAAGAGCCCGTCGTCAGGTTTGTTTGGAGTCGTTTTAACGTCTGTAATTTGCTTCCATTTATTATTGGCGAAAACTCTGAAGTGTTCTTTACAAAAATACAAACTATCATGCTCAATCAGGCATTTTTCGCAGAATACATCCTCGCAAATGAGACATGCACCTGCCGAAGAAGTATCTGGATGATTCTCACAGAAGAATTTTTCAACTACAGTCTCCTCAGCAAGTTTTCTTAGTTTTCTGGCCGTTTCAATTGTAGGAATAATTAATGGAGTTTCCTCTTGAGTTGCTGGTGTAGCTGTTGCCGCAGAGTTTTTAGGATTAAATAGAAGTTTGATGATCACGACACCAATCAATCCTATCAGCAGAAAGATAATCATCAGCAAAAATAAAATAATTGCAAAAAGATTTTCGTGCAAAAAATTATTCATAGTATGTGGATGGTCGTCATGGGTTTATAACCTAAGATCTGATCAAAGTAGCGCCGAATTGCCACTCGCAGGTCTTCATTTGTTTTTTCTTCATCATTGAAGCTGATTTGAATAAAATACCCGTCCAGAAATCTTTTAAACTTATCTTCATTAAGAGTAATCAATGTCGGAAGACCCATTGTGTGAAATGTATATTTTTCGACCTTTGCTCTTGTGGGTGAAAGTTTTAATGATAAAAATACAGATCCGTTGCAGGCCAGCTTTCTTCTCTCGCTGATCTTTTCTTTTTCAAGAACAATTCCTTTCCCGTGAATAATAACAGGCTCAATATCAGGCCCGTCAATAACATCGATGGTAAGATCCTGATGAATTACAAGTTCGTCGTTGTTATGAAAATAATGAGTATTGGCCGAAGGGAAAACCTCGTTGGCAAATTTAATATGTTCGCGAATGAAAAAACTTTCACCATGTATAGGAACAATATCTGTCGGTCGATACTTTTCATATAGCATCTGCAGGTCTTTTCTTCCAGGGTGTCCTGAAACGTGAATTAATTTATCCTGAGCAGTGATCACACGGCATCCAACTTCAGAAAGACGGTTAATTAAAAGTGAAATCTTTTTTTCATTTCCTGGAATTGCTTTTGAACTGAGTACAACTGTGTCTTCCGGTCTTGGCTTGAATTGAGAGTCTTCTCCGACACAAAAGCGTCTGAATGTTCCACGGAAATCTCCCTGACATCCGGAAAGAAGAACGACAACATTGCCTTCTTTACCTGTCATTGTATCAGCTTGTCTTACAATCGATGGAAAATCAGGAATCATTCCGAGTTCATTCGCCGTATTTAAATAACTGATCATTGAGCGACCGTGAGGAACAAGTTTTTTATTATGCTTTTTACAGAGATCTATGAAGGTCATCAAACGGTGAATGTTGGAAGAAAAGCACGTAATAAAAATGCGATTCTTGGCCTCTTCAAAAATACTGTCAAGAACAGGAATCAAATCATGTTCTGAAGGGGTTTCCTTTGTACTGCTGGTAATGTTTGTACTGTCACATAAAAGAATTTTTCTTTTCAAATCTTTTGTATGTTTTATCAGCTTCTCAAAATCAAAAGGTCTTTCATAAATGGTCTTAAAATCGATTTTAAAATCTGAAATGAAAAAGATTCCAATCTGCTCCTTTGTATCTTTAATTAAAAGTCCGACAGTTTCAGGGATCGAGTGATTCACATGAATAGGATCAATCGTAAAATCTTTAAACCCCAGTTGATCAAACTGCCTGTACTCAATAATTTGATGCTGGTGATGGGCAAAATCAAGTTTTTTGCGGATCAATCCAGCAGTGAATGGCGAAGCGAGAACTTTTATTTTTGGAAATTTTTTTACAACATGAAGGACGGCACCAATATGATCTTCGTGGCCGTGAGTAATAACCAGATGACTCGGTTCCGGAATCTGACTTAGGTCAGGAATTAAATAATCGATATCAAAAAAATCTTCGTAGGGAAAAAGGATGCCGGCATCAATCAAAATAATATCGTTATCGCCCTGGATTAGGGTCATGTTTGATCCGATCTGACCAACTCCGCCAACAGGCTTAACTTTGATTAATGGTTTGCTCATTTTTTTCCTTTCGGCTTTTTTGCAATAACAGCTTTTAGAGGTTTCGCGTGAATCAGCTGATTTACTTTTGCCCCAAGAATGCTGGCTGCGATATCTGTTTCTTCACCGACAATGAAGTCAGCATACTGTCTCTGCGGATCAAGATACTTTTGATACATCGGCCTTACAGTTTCATAATATTGAGTGATAACTGAATCGAGTGATCTTCCTCTTTCTTCAACATCGCGATGAAGTCTCCTGATAAAACGAATATCTGCTTCGACATGAAGAAAGGCAGTGATGTCGCACAACTTTCGAATCTCTTCCTGATAAAGACTGAAAATACCTTCGAATAAAATAACTTTTGTTGCTTTAATCGTGCTCGAAGTTATGAGTCTCCTGTTTGTTTTAAAATCGTAATGTGGGCTTTTAACAGATTTCCCTGACTTCAATGCAATAATATGATCCTGCAGAAGTTCCCAGTCAAAAGCATCAGGATGATCAAAGTTTGGTTTGCCAGAAGTTGTTTTCAAATCCTTAGGAAGCTTGTGAAGATAATATGAATCCATATGCAGAATCGAGACTTCCTGATCGACGCTTTTTCTGATTTTGTCAGCAAAAGTTGTCTTTCCTGATCCAGATCCTCCACAAATAGAAATGATATGCACGAGAGTCTCTCCTCGATTGGTATTTTATAGATAAAATGATAGATTAAAGTGTTAATAAAAGAAAGAAGGAAGAAGATCAATGAAGCTGATTCAAGTGTTCATCATGTTAATTGGTTTAATGTCAGGAGGCGCGCTACAGGCCGTTGAAACGATCAATGTTGCCATCTCAGCTGCACCAAACAGCATGACGCCTTTTTATTCAACGGATGCTAATTCACAGAATATTAATCGCCTGATTCACTCTAGCTTGGTGGACTTTAACGATTCAATGCAGTTTGTATGTGTAGCGTGTGAAACATTCACGGATAAAATGTCCACTGGAAAACAAATTGTGACTTTCAAACTTCGTCAGGATCTGACTTTTTCAGACGGAACTAAAGTTTCAGCAGCGGACGTAAAAAAATCTTTTGAGTATTTTGCACGTGATGAAAAAATCAAGTCAACTTTTATCGGAACTTTCGAATCTATCGAAAATGTAAATGTCATCGATGATCATACAGTTGAGTTTGTTTATAAGAATTTCTCTCTGGAAAACGTATCCAACCTAAGTCTTCTAAAAATTGTAAAACTTAAAAATGGCAGCAGAGAATTAATTGAACCAATGGATGTCATCGGGTGCGGTGAGTATGTTCTGAAAAATATACATCCTCTGGAAATACTTGTTGAACCCAGAAAGGTAGGAAAACCGGTACTGGTCTTTAAAGTTGTTAAAGATGAAACGACTCTTGCTTTAAAAATCATCAATAAAGAAATTGATCTTTCCGTTGCCAATATGTCCCCTCGGAAAATTTTCTGGATGAAATCACGGCCTGGAATTAAAGTCTGGAATATTCCCAGTGCAAATTATCAGTTTATGGGAATCAATCATAAGCGTGATCTTTTTAAAGATGTTAGAGTCAGAAAAGCATTCTCCTTATTAATTCCTAGAGATGATCTTTTAAAATATAAATTAAAAGATACTGCCGTTCTTTCAACAGGACTCTTCTCTCCAACTTTCGGTGAAATGTACGACAAAGGTGATGTGGAGAAATACGATGTAGAAGCTGCAAGAAAATTGCTGGCGGAAGCGGGATGGAAAAAAAGTAAAAAAGGTTTTCTGGAAAAAGATGGGAAACAAATGGAGATAGACTGGAAAGTCAGCAACAACAAAGCAAGCATTGAAGTCGTCGAAGTTCTCCAGCATTTTTTTGAACAAGAAGGAATGATTGTCAATGTGAGCATTCAGGAGTGGGGAACATATATGGCCGCATTCAAGACCGGAAAATTTGATATCGTTATCGGGCAATGGGTAGGATTTACGGGGCCGGATATTCTGAAGTATGCTTTTCACTCGACAAATACACCACCCAAAGGAGGCAATCGTATTGGATACAATAATCCAGCGCTTGATGCAGTTCTTGATGAAGCCACCATTGAAACTGATCCAGTTAAGAGGACAGCACTTTACAAACACGCTCTACAAATGGTTAATTCCGATTACGGTTATATAAATTTATGGCACCCGAATATTATCTGGATTGGCAGAAGCTGCTTGTCTGATATTAAGCTGGAGTCATCAGGAAGTTTTTATCCTCTTAAAACTTTAGAGAAGAATTGTGGAAAGTAAAAAATTTAATTTCGTTCTGTTGGGATTCACACGCTTCTCTGTAGAGGTCGCTCCAATCATTAATGCGTATGCTGTTGAAGATTTTGGATGCAATGGTGTTGAAGAGTTTTCACTTGAAGAAGCTCGCGTTGATGAAATTCTCGGTGAGCGCGCTTACTCCGGCGGTGATGTTCCGGAATCTTTAATTGATGAAGTGCAGGCAGCAACAATTGATCAGGATAATTTCTCATACAAATATTTTTTCTATGAAGATGACTTCGAAAAAAATTCAGCAGAATTTGTTTTTTTCGTTAAAGAAAACTATCCAGAGCTTTCACTTTATACGGCACAGAAAAATTTTGAAGACTGGAATGCAGAATGGAAAAAATTCTACAATCCTATTTTTGTTTCAGAAAATTTAGAAATCATTCCCGAGTGGATGTCATTAACTCATGTAAATAAATCAAAGACGCAGGTTTATATTTATCCAGGAATGGGTTTTGGAACAGGCACGCATGAAACAACATTTTTATGCCTGGTTCTTTTTGATCAGATTCAAAATCAGTTAAATAGTACTAATACCTGCCTCGATTTCGGGTGTGGATCTGGAATTCTTGGAATTGCAGCAATGAAGACAAAACATCTTCAGACTCATTTCTGCGATATCGACAGAAGTGCTATGCAAAACTGCACGCAGAACTTAGTTTTAAACTTTGAAGGTGAAAATCTTCACGGGACTGAATTAATTATCCGCGACAGATATGTGCCAAAAAAATACGATTTAGTTTTCGCCAATATTCTTGAGCACGTTTTAATCAGCGAGAAGCCGGTGATTGTAGATTCAATTAAAAAAGGCGGGCGCCTGATTGTTTCAGGAATTTTGAATCATCAGGTTAATAATATTATCAACAATTTTTCTCACATGGAAAAAATCTCAGTTGCCACTAAAGGTGATTGGAGTGCCATTTTATTTAAGGATATTTCTTGAGAGCTATTTTTTATCCTTTCGAAAATCATGCAGCCGGTGACCTGATTCAGATCACTGGTGATTCTGTTCATCACTTGACTGTTGCAAGAGTCAGAGAAAATGAAAAGATTTTGTTGTTAAACGGTAAAGGACAAAGACTTCTGGGAATTATCCAGGCATTTTCAAAAAAAAGTGTCGACATAAAAATTGCAGAATCAGAAAATTGCAAGCCATCACACGAACTGAGTCTAGCGATTGCTATGCCGAAAAAAGAAGCTTTCGAAGATATTTTAAAGATGGCCGTCGAGCTTGGTGTCACGGAAATCTTTCCACTGACTTCAGATTACTCACAACACGAATTTTCACCGAATGACCGCATTCAAAGAATTCTGGAAAGCGCCTTGGTTCAATCGAATAATCCTTTTTTTCCTCACATTCATCCGGAGCAAATCCTTAACGGTTTTTTGAGTTCACATACCGGCAGTATCGCTTTTTTTAATTCAAAAACCAGCGATCCTGAAAAAGTGCAGGAATCAGAAACAAAAAAAACAATTCTCATCGGGCCGGAAGGCGGATTTTCAGCACAAGAAATTGCAACGATTTTAAAATATCCAAAGACTCTTGAAATTCACCTGCCAACACCTATTTTGCGCGCGTCTACAGCGGTAGCGGCCTCTATAGGGTTTTTACTATCTTCCTCTGTCACTGCAAAAACTCATTGATGCTTTGAATTGTTTGTGGGATTCTTAATTAAGTAGCACAAACAAAAAAGGTAGAATATGAATAAAGAACCTAATTCATTTTCGTCATCAAATTCGAAAGTCACACCACCAATTCAAGTTGATCTGGATGAATTTGAAGTTAATGAAGATACATTTAAACCAATGACAAAAGGTCTGGGATTTCACCAGGACACAAAACGTCCTTCGTTTAAACCAAGCCCGAAAGAAATTAAGTCATTTGGTTCACCTAAATCTTCTCTCATCACTTCACTAAACGGAATGGCCGCTTCAACCATTGGCCAGGCAAATACGAACAATGCCAAGCCAGTGATGGGTAATCAGCTTCCAAGCGGACTTGAAGCCTTCTACGGCAAAGCTTCTGCACCTGCTGAAGAAACAAATCTGTTTGAACAAAAAATTATTACTAAAGAAGAAAAGAAAGCTTCCATAAAAGCTGCATCACAAATAGCGCAATTGTTTGCATGGATGATTGATGTTGTAGTCATCGCAAGTTTTGTGGCCTTAACGGGGGCGCTATTGGTTTTTGCTTCAGGCATTGATTATAGAATGTACTCTAGATTGATCTCTCCACAGGATCTTACTATGTTTACGGCAGCAATCTTCTCTATTTACTACCTGCTTTATTTTACAATTCTGGATTTAAGTGCGACTCCTGGAAAAACAATTTTTGCTATTCGTTTAGCGAAAGTTGATGGTGGTGCCGTTAGCGTGAAACACACTTTTGCCCGCGCATTGATTTCACTTTTTTCCGGTGTAGCTTTATTTCTTCCAATGCTCCTAGATTTTCAGGGACGCTTGTCTGATACGAAAGTGGTAAAATAAATGGAAGAGCTTTCAGAATCTACCAAAGAATTTCTGGAAAAAAATAAAGGTAAAAAAATAGTTTTTACCAATGGATGTTTCGACATTCTTCACATGGGTCACGTTGAATATTTAAACGATGCCAAAGCTCAGGGTGAACTTCTTATCGTTGCTATCAACTCTGATGCAAGCGTTTCAAAAATTAAAGGACCTGATCGTCCGATCAATAATGAACAAGACCGTGCCAACATGCTTTTAAATTTAAAAGCTGTCGATTGTGTTCAGGTTTTCACTGAGGAAACCCCTTTAGAAATTATTAAGCTCATAGGACCAAAAGTATTAGTGAAAGGTGGAGACTGGAGGCCAGAACAAATCATTGGCAGTAATTATGTTGCTAGCATTGGTGGTGAAACTAAATCACTTATTTTTAAAAATGGATATTCTACTAGTAACTTGATTAAGGCAGTTCAAGGCAAAAAATAAAAACAAAAATGCTCAAGATTTAGTTTTATTCAAGTCTATAAATTCATTCAAAAACCCCTACATACCCGACAAATTTAATCAGCATAAACAATGGAAATAATTGCCTTTTTTCTGCAGAAAGTACTTTAGTTAGTTTTTTTTACTCCGATATTTAATACATGCAAAGGATGGGACTTTTGCAGACATAACAAAGATTCCAACAAGGTTGTTTGAGTCTTAAATTTTAAGGAGGAAGGTATGAATCTAGGGGACTAAAATGGGATTAAGAATTAGCACAAACACGCAATCATTAAGAGCACAAAATTCAATGTCAAAAGTAGAGGCTGCAAAGTCTGACTCACTTGCGAAATTGTCTTCGGGTACAAGAATTAATAAAGCTGGTGACGATGCAGCAGGTTTAGCGATCTCGGAAAAGTTAAAAGCTAACATCCGTGGATCACAACAAGCTACAAGAAACGCTGGTGATGGTATTTCGATGATTCAGACAGCAGAAGGTGGGATGAATGAAGTATCAAACATCTTGATTAGATTAAGAGAGCTATCTGTACAATCTGCATCTGATACTGTTGGTGATACTGAAAGAAAATTTGCTGATCTAGAATTTCAAAACCTTACTCAAGAGGTAGATAGAATTGCTTCTTCTACTCAATTTAACGGAAAAGATCTGTTAAGTGGTAAGGGTGATAATTTAGATTTTCAGGTTGGTATTATGAACGACGCTAAAAACGATCGTTTATCATACAAGCCACAAGACTCGAGCGTAAAGGCAGCGGATCTTGGAATTGAGGGTCTGGGAGTACAAACGAAAGCTAATGCTCAAGAGAACTTAGAAAAAATTGATAGTGCGATTAACGGAGTCAACGGTAACCGCGCATCACTGGGTGCTCTACAAAACAGACTTCAGTCTACGATTTCTAACTTGGAAACAAGAACTGAAAACTTAGCTGCTGCAAACTCTCGAATTAGAGATACGGACGTAGCTGCTGAATCAGCGGAACTTGCTAAAAACAATATTCTGTCTGCTGCTGCAACTTCAGTTCTTTCACAAGCAAACTCTTCAGGTAACGGTGCCCTGAAATTGATTGGGTAATTTGTAAAAAATCATTCTTAAAATTAAGGCTCCGCTTATGCGGAGCTTTTTTTTTGTTAATTTATAAATCTAAGTACTTAAAAATTATGTATTAATGTCAATGTTAAACCAATACCCGACGAAATGACTTAAGTTTTTACCCGAGTAATCCGATCTATTTTTTATCTGACAACTACGGTCGGATAATTAACCAAGAGGGCGGGGGCTCTCTTATTACTTAGGAGTTACTCATGGGCTTAAGAATCGCGACTAACATCGCTTCACAGAACGTACAGAAGAACTTGAAAGAAGTTTCAACCGCAGGAAATGCAGAGTTGGAAAAATTATCTTCAGGTAAAAGAATCACGAAGGCATCCGACGATGCTGCTGGCCTGGCAATCTCTACTAACTTGGAGGCACAGACAAAAGGTCTAAGACAGGCCACAAGAAACGCTAACGACGGTATCTCGCTAGTCCAGACGGCTGAAGGTGGATTGAATGAAACAACAAATATTCTAACTCGTTTACGTGAATTAACTATTCAAGCTGCTTCAGACACCGTTGGCGAGACTGAGCGCGGTTTTTTAGATAAAGAGTATCAACAGTTGAATAAAGAAGTTGATCGTATTTCTGAATCAACAGTATTTAACGGAACTCAGTTATTAAATGGTAAAGGTAAAGGCTCAATGGACTTCCAGGTTGGTGCTTTCGCCGGTGAACAAAACAAAATTACGTTCGAGTCTGGTGAATCAGATGCATCAGCTGGAAACATTGGAATTTCCGGAACATCTATTTCTGAAAAGGGTGATGCGCTTTCTGCAATTTCGGATGTAGATAAAGCAATTGAAAAAGTTTCAGGACAAAGAGCTAATTTAGGTTCAATCCAATCAAGACTCCAATCGACTGTGAAAAACCTAGAAGTACAAACGATTAACCAAGATAGTGCTAGATCAATTATCCAGGACGTAGACGTTGCGCAATCTTCAGCTGCACTTGCTTCAAATACAGTTGTAAAGAATGCGGCGGTAGCGACATTAGCGCAAGCTAATCAGATTCCAAACGCTGCTCTTAGATTAATTAACTAGTAGTTCTTAAGAAGAGCGTTCCTCCTATGAAAATAGTTTGAGTTGAGCGCTCTCTTTTTAGGAAACTACTCACTCTGAATAGAGTAATTAGTTAAATGAATTTTTGAATACCATTAAGTAGTCTCCATAGGAGAAACTGTATTAGTAATAATATTTTTTCTTCTAATACTTAAGCCCAAACCCTTCTACTTCCCCGCAACTATAGGTAGAAGGGTTTTTTTCTGGGCTGGATTTCAAGCATCGACCTGTCCTTAATTAGTTGATAAGTTTATTTTATAGTGTTTTTATCAGATTTATTTCACATCTAACTCATTATAACTTCACAAAATATTCATATTTAATTGTCTGAGCGAAACAATTCGCTTAAGTATTTACCGGATTGATTCGATAGGTTGTTTGACTGACAAAAACAGTCATTAACAAAAAGGGAATGGGGATTCCCTAAAACAGGAGACTATCATGGGTTTAAGAATTGCAACGAACATCGCTTCTCAGAACGTACAGAAAAACTTGAAAGATGTATCTAGTGCCGGGGACGCACAACTAGAAAAATTATCTTCAGGTAAAAGAATTACTAGAGCATCTGAC
>JACMRM010000209.1 GCA_014376445.1 Bacteriovorax sp.
ATTCTGTCCGAAAAGACTAAAGAATGAACCTTAGGCCATTAGGAATGAATGCTATGAAAAACTTTTTTAAATTAACAAAAGCATTTGCTGTCCATGCATTAATTTTTTCGTTGATGCAAACATCGTTTATTTTTCAGGCCCAAGCTGCAACTGCTGCTTCAACTGAAGTAACGGGGAAAGAAATTTTAAGTGTGGCGAACATTGCTGTTCAAACATACGGACAATTTCTTGGACAAAAGCAGCAGATGATTTCTCAGCAGATTGCTGCAACAAAAAACCAGGCATTAATGCAATCGTTAAGTCCAAGCTGTAGAAAACCAGACGGGACTGCTTGTTACACTGTTGCTGGAAAATTTTTTCCAGAGTGCCCGATCCCAGCATCAATGTCATCAATGCCACAAAACGTTTGTTCTGCTGCTTCACCGGATCCCTCTGCCATCTCAAGCATGATTACATATGAGTCCATCGCAAAAGGATGGGTAAACTATTTTGAACAAATGCAGAATGAAGCCTCTAACAGCAAGACTCCGTTTGGTATGAAATGTCTTTCTGACAAGAAAAAAGCACTCGACTCTCAGCTGACTGAAATGCAGAACAACTTGACTCGTCTTCAGGATCAGTTAAATAAAGATAAAGAAACTTTTAAAGCAAATAATAAAAAACTTATTGATGATATGACAGCTACAAATGATGAGTTGGTCGGATCACAAAATGGTTCAGGAAAAAATAACCTGAAAGCAAAAACTACTGACTTTGCAAAATTTTTCTCTCAAAGCTGCCAGTCGGTTATTGGAACAGAAAATCTTGCGGCAGGAGCATCGACACTTGGATTCGTAGGAATCATGCAGTCGATGTCAGCAACAAGTAAGAAGGCCTCAGACTATAATTCGAACAAAGCACTTATTGAAGCTGATGTACGCCGTGATATCGCAAAAAACCAGCAGCTGATAGCTGACGGTGGTCTTGATGATTATCTAAATGCTACTGTTAAAGGCGGTGGTCTGCAAAGCACAACTAAATATGGCTCAATTGCGAGTGCGATCGTAAAACAAGCTGATGAGTTCAGTGTAGCTAAGGCCAGAATTGCAAAAGAACTTTCAAAAATCGGCTATACTCTCCCGCCGATGGACAAAAACTTCTCTGTAGACTTTGATGAATTTCTTGCGGGGTCTCAGGAATTTTTTAAAAAACAATACGTCAACGATTGTGTGACTGGTGCAGATAAATCCGGCACTGCGATTTCAACAGACCAGATTCTTGCATCTTTAAAACAAAAAAGTACAAACAGCGAAGGAACAGCTCGCGATAAATATAAGGCAGCTTTAAAAACTATTTTAGACAGTGACGCCTTTATTGAAGATAAACTTGCTCAAATCAAGTCTCTTGAAACAAACTATAGAGACATCACAATTACATACCAGAACTCAGATGCTCAGAGAGTTACAACAACTCCATACGATCTTTATATGAAGACGCTTGCTGCTTGTCAGACACGTTATACGCAGGATGGAACTTTTTCGACATCAACAAGCTCGGCCGGTGTTTCTCAGAAGAAAAAAGTTGAGCGCGGGCAATCTTTATTAAGAGAGCTTAAAAGCCTGAATGATAACTATGCTTCTCAATTAGGAAGCCGTGTTTTAGAACAGGCCCTGAACTGCAATGGTGAATCTAAAAAATCAGGTTCTGAATGTGTATCTAAAGAAGCAAACGCTTTCGATACATCAAATGTAAACTTTTGTATGTCGACAGCTTCCCAATGTGCCAACGAAATCCAGGGATGCTACGCCGAAGCTGACAAACAGGTTCAAAAGAGAAAGGCCAAACTTGAGGCCCAAGCAAAAACTTTTAACAATAATATCACTGCAATGGTTGCCAGATCGAATGCTCTTTATACTGCTCAAAAAAATGCAGTGATGGATATGGCAAAAATTGTTCAGGCGCGTTTCCCGGGAACAAACTTTGTGATTCCTGCTGATATGTTTATTACAATGCCTGAAATGAAAAAAGACGCTTTTGGTGTTGATATAGTCAACGACGGAAACCTGGCGTTTATGGATGAGCTTCCAAAGAAAATCGATCTTTTGAAAAAAGTTTTCAAAGACCAGCAAGTTGCTGTTGATAGTGAAATTAATGAATATATTGAAAAACAAAGCCAGGCGATGGAAAAAGAGAAAGGAAAATGGAACTCACTTGCCGGTGAATGTAAAAACATGATCGATACTTCATCTCGTGAGATTGCGAAGATGAATAATGAGAACATGAAGAAGCAGTCTGAGATGGATACTAAGGTTAAAAACTTTTGTAGAAAATACAATTCACTTTCAACACATGCTGTTGGTGGATGCGATAATGCAAAAAAACTTTCTGGTGAAATGGATGATATCGCCTCAAGAATTGTTCCGACTGTAGCTACAAACATTGCGGAGTTCACTGGAACTTGTAATCAGTATAATAATGAATCCAGCTCTGCTGATGACTCATGTGGTGATACTACAGAAAGAGCGAGGATGGGAAAACAACAAAGAGCTCGTTGTGAAGCTCAAGATATTGTAGCTACTAAAAAATTACTTGAGGATGGAAAGTCAGCACCTAAAGGCAGCAAAAAAGGTGATATAACAATTGGCCAGCTATGCTCTTCTGGTCCTAAAACAACGAATACTGAATTAGTAGAAAAAATCTTAAGCAAACTTCCGGAAGATGAAAGAAAAAAATTTGATTCGAAAGAGAGCAAAGAAAAACTGGCAAAAATATTTAAGTCTGGAGACTTCAACGATATCGACGAATATCAGGATCTGGAAGATGGAGGTGCATTGGGAATGCTTAAGGCCATCTCAGGTGATGCTGAATATGCATGTGATAAATTATTAGCTGCCAATGATAAGCCAGGAAAGAAATCTCTTTCGACTCTAGCAACAAAAGCGACAAGAACGACAACGAGTGAAGCGTATGCAAGTGCTCAAACTGAATTAAGTAAGGCGAAAGAATTAAAAGCAGATCTTACCGAGCAAGCAAAAGCAGAACATAAAATAGCTCTAGATAAGACACAGACCAAAGCAAATGCAGCAAAAAAAGAAATGGATGCAGCTCTTGCTGCAGATACGGCCACAGAAGATATTCCAAACAAAAAAAGTGATCTGACAGATGCGCTTGCTGCTTTAAAAAAGGCTATCACTGGTCCAGTTCTGACAGCAAATCAAGAGAAGGCAGAAGAATTAAAGCGCATCGGACAGCAAATTGACCAAAATACAACGTGTGATTCACAGGCCGCAAATACAAATGTAGCAAAAGGCTTTTCCGGCTCATTACTTCCTACTGGGTTTGATGAGGCAAGATTGGGGATCTCAAAGTAGTACGTTAGTTAGGATATTCAAATGTGGAATTTAGGGGAACTAAAAAAACTGACAAAGAATTTATCTGCACTTTTATTAGTGTCGGCGATTCTTGCGTCTTGTGTGCCGGGCGGAAGTTCAAATGTACGCGGGCGTGTGAGTGCTTCCTCAAGCTCTTCAAACGTTGCCGTGGCCCAAGGCCGTGTTCTGAAAGATAATCCAATTATTCTTTCAGGCAATACTTCTCTCAGCACAGATTATGACTTGAATAAATTATTGGGAACTGCTGTTACGATTACATCAAATGCTTTTTTACAAAGCAATCCAAATTGCCAAGGTCTTACATACTGCTTCGAAGTCAGAGAAGTTAAAGAATCCGTTTCAGCACTTCAGACAGCGGATGGGAAATGGGGCTTCAATGTAAACTCACCACAATTTTTACAGGTCAATACTTTTTATCACATGAATAAATTGTTTGATTTATTTTTCTCTAATTTGGGAATGTCACTTGCGAGTACATACGATGCATTTAATTTTCCAATTTATGATACTGCTATTCCTTTTACTGTAAGAAATGGTAATGGCTCATTTACATTAAACAACCAGATGCTTAAGGCCTTTGCAAATTGTGATGTACTTAACAACTCTTATTATGAACAGGCCACTGAATCTTTATGTTTTGGTTACAGCGGGACGACAACTGCCAAAACTGTGCGATGGGCCCATGACAGTACAATTATTTATCATGAATCCGGCCACTTCTTCCAAAAGCTACAGTTGAATTTAAGAAATTCGTCACGACCTAATAAAGCACAAATGGGAAGTATTCTTTACAGCGAGGCCGGCTCAATTGGTGAAGGGCTTTCAGATTTTTTCAGCTACTATGTCAACGGCAGAGCACACTGGGGTGAATGGGCAGCTGGAAAGCTGAATGCTTCACGACCAATGAGTGAAGATGATCCACTTCATTCTCCAGGCATTTCTACAGATCAAGACCAGCGTCTAGCATATCCTCAGTATATTAATTATGATCCTAACTACCCTGCTGAACCGGTAGAAGATATTCACATCACAGGGATGATTATTTCTCATTATCTAACTGCACTTTCTAAAGATATCACTTCAAAGTGCGGCTACTCAAATGCATCTTCACGTGAATTTGTAATGTATATATTAAATGAAACGCTGGCCGAACTTGGCGATCTTACTTCAGTCGGTACTGTTAATGGTGCTGCTGGAAAAGTTAATATGGATGCTGTAAACTCTCGTCTGTGGTTTGAAACATTAAACCCTATTAATTATCGTTCATTCACTCAGACGATCGCTAAAAATCTTTTAAACTCAATTGGAAATCCATTACTCTCACGCTGCAACGGAAGTTATTACCAGAAAGATGATATTGAATCACTTCTGGACAGCTATGGGCTACTTTTATTCAAGACATACAATCAGTACCGCAATTTGACTGATGGAACGCATGTAAACACTCCTGTTTCTGCAGCAAACAGAAAAAAATCTGTGTTGATTTCGAAGAGTAATATTATTCTTGATCCAACAACGGGAGCAAGCAGCGCTTACGTTATTGATAACCGCACACAGATTGCAAAGGGTATCACCCAGCTGCAAACTGCCGGTCTCGTAGGAGCAATGTCGACACAAACTCCGACAGATTTTGGTTTTAACAACGGAAACTCAAAAGTAAGTCCGGGTGAAGTTGTAGCAATCGCACTTAATCTTTACAACAATTCAAACTCTACAATGGCAGGAGTTGAAGTTCTTGCCAATGACTGGGACCACGCCAATACAATCCTGAATTCAACAAATGGTGCGCTTATCGGCCGTCCGTGCAGATTTCCAACGACTATGTCGAATGATCAGTGGCCGCTATCTACTGAAGGCGGAGCTGATGAAGCAAACTGTCTGAACATTGGGACAACAGTGCCGAACGTTCTAATACCAGCAACACCGAATGATTTTGCTCCTGTGTGTTTTATGCAGTCAAATGAAGCAAGCTCAACGAAATGGGTTTCGCAGAATGAGTTCAGAACAAAAATTGCTCTTGATACAAACTCATGCCTTGATAAAACTCCCGGTGCTAAAGACTGCTTCATCAGAGCAATTAAAGGTGCAGATAAAGCGTACTATTCAAAAATTAATCCTAAGTCTACCTGGGGCCAGACAATGTTCAATCCAGTTACACAAAAGGCCTACGGACTTGAATGGGGTAATGTTATTTTCTTCGAAGTTTCTAAACATATTCCTCCAGGAACTGTCGTAGACTGCCGATTGAGAGTGCGCTTTACGAATTGTGAAGACTGCTATCATGACAGTGCAAATAACAACAATGACTACTTGGATAAAGAGTATAACGGACCGAAGCCATATAAAGTAATTCACCTGCAGATACCGATTACAGATTAATTATGAAAAAAACTTTTCTCTTTATTTTATCAATTACTGTTGCCTTTGGTATAACTTTTTATATCAAAAAACAAAATTACACTGTGGGCTCGACAACTGCGCCTGATTGGAAAACTTTTGTTAAAAAAGGCAGACGTGAAATCGCCAGTCATACGACGACCAGCAATGAATTTGCAGAAGCTAGAATTATCTCTCCAAAAAAAGAGTCTGGGCGTGCCCCAAGTTCGATAAAACCAAATCCATACAAAGGCCTTATGGTACGAAACAACCGCATCCTGATGGGCGATATCGACGTTAAATACGAAGATGAAAGTACCGAGTTAACGATGGTTAATACTCCAAATCCTGGATGGAAAGAAATCATGGGCAACGACATGATGAGATTTCAACCTGAAGATACAAAACTTTTAGTTAAAGAAGAACTACCCGTAATTAAAATTCAGGGAGGCCAGGGCAGATATTTAGAGCAAGTAATCATCACCTATTTATCTAAAGATGGTGAAAGAAGCAGCTTCAAGGCACTGGTTGATTCTGACAGCGGAGCTATCGTTGAAACATGGGATAGAACTATTCAGGAAAAAATCCGTCCACACGGCGCTGCTTCGGCAATGACTATACCAACTGACAATGATAATGGTGTGACTGCCAGATAACCGGGTACAGGCCCTATAAAATATTTGGCAGAAGCACCTGCTACACTAAATATTAAGAGGCAAACTCACTCCAATAACAATTTCATTTGTTGTTAAACTTGGATCAACTGAAGTTGCGCCATACTGATGTTGACTCCAGCTCACAATACGGTACATGGCATTTAGGCTAAGAAACGGAAGAGCTGTGAAACCTAAACCAAGCTCAAATGTATTTCCTTTAAAATAATTACTACTGTCTTTTTCAGCTTTGCTTTTGAAATAATAAGCACCCCATCCGCGAAGAAGAATTGGAAGATTATACCCAACAAAAATTCCCACTTCATTTCTGTCGTATGATCCTCCGTAATTTGTTCCTGAAACCGTAACATCATCAAGACTCATTGATGAATGAGTGTAATCCAGACCTGCCATGAAGCCTAAAACTTGGTACCCTAATCTCGCTCCATATTCACCACCTTTATAGCTGTATTCATGCGCTACACTGTTCTCTGTAGTATTTCCTGAGGCATTAAGGTTGTAACCAACGTGCGGTTCAATTAAAAGTGAAGCAGATGCTGTATTCGCCATTAAAACCAGACCAAAAATTAACCCGGTCAATTTCGTTTTTTTATTCATATTCATAGATCCTCCTTAAATTTTTAGCTTTATCAGTATTGCTTATTCCATTATCCTCCCGGTAAATAAAAAGGAAAGTTAAAACTTATGAAAATACTCCAGTCACTTATGTTAATTTTATATTAGTTGGTTTTAAGCTTTCTCCACGTACGATCAAGGGGTTTGGGCTGATTACTGTGTCCCGGCCTATACAATTAAGTCCCCACAATTCTGTAAATAATCCTCAATATCCGAGCAGGTTTATCCGATAAGACTAGACGGAGGAGCTGCTTTATAAAAACTTATTCACCATACATTTTTGTTCTCATCGCCTTCGGACTTTTCGGATTATGGTCGAGAAATAACATTACTCCATCTTCCAGTGTAAACCGCGCCATCGCCAGTGATTGTGAGTCTCTTGTAAAAGAGCTGATGAGTCCTGCGATTCAGGAAGAAAAACTACAGAAAAAAATTGCAGCAGATGAGGCCATTGATAAGGTTTATAAATTAAAAAATAATATCTGGAACAAAATCATCAGCACTCGTGAGTTTGAAAATTTCAACGACAAAGAATACTTTCGCTGGATGGAAATTTATAAAGATGCAAAAAATGATTTATCAAATGTAAATCCTGTAAGCATCGAACAGAAAATGGCGCTGATTGAAGTCATTAATGGAAGAATAATCCCGACAGTAATGAATGCTGAAAGAAATTTATCTGTTGATGTTCAGAAACTGAATTCATTAAAACTTTTAAAGCTTCAAAGGCACATGAAAAACTTTGATCTTTCTTCGAAACTTACCCGAATGGATTTGAATGACTTTGCAGCAGACCTGTTGATTATTTTAAAAGGTCCTCCCACCTCTCTGCTTGAGTATTTTACAACAAATAAAACAGCACGCATGAATGAAAGACTAATGCGAATTGTTCAGGAAGATATGCTATTAATCGGTTTGAAAGGCATGATTTCACGTATACCAGAAAAAAAATCATACACTCAAATGGAGAAAGCAAAATATGCAGTAAAAAAGATTTTTCAGTACAAAGTCTGGAAATATTTAGTTTTACCATATGATCTTCCATGGGTTGAGCGGGTTAAGATCCCAGATGAATTATTGGAAAAAATTCTGATCGATGGCCTGGATGCTCATGACCATGAACTTATAAGTTATCTGAAGCAACAGAATATGATTGATCACTATGAAAGATTCAGAAAAGTTTATAAGCCATTGGCATTTTCAGTTGGGTTTTATTTTTATTACAGTAAATTTAATAATTCGTTGAGTGGTGATTTAAATGAAAACCAAGAAGAAGAAAAAAAGAAATTTCTGGAAGATTTCTCAAACCTGGCAGACTCTATTAAGGCTTCAGCTGATTCAACTATTAAATCCGATGATACTCTCCAAAATGAACAGTTTGAGCGTGTTCTTGCCCGTTATAGAAAAGATTTTAATGAAGACCCTTCGCCGGAAGAGTATCGCGAAATGAAAATAAAAATTTTTAGAAATTAAATATACCGTTCATACTCTTTTAATGATTCAGGATTTGCCAGCGCTTCTGTATTGGTGACAGGCTTTTTAGATAAAATCCTTGTCACTGCGAGCTCCACTTTTTTTCCAGAGAGTGTGTATGGGATATCATTCACCACATAGATTTCGCGTGGAACGTGTCTTGGTGTCGTATTTTTTTTTATGAGGTCTTTAATTTGTTTTTTGCGCTCAACTGTCATTTCTTCATTCGGCTTCAGCTTAACGAATAAAATAACTTCAACATCACCGGCCACAGGTTTACCTACACACAGAGAGTCCATGATATAGTTCAGACCTTCTGTTTGACGGTAAATTTCAGCTGTGCCGATTCGCACGCCACCTGGATTTAAAGTCGCGTCAGAGCGCCCGTAAACGATGACTCCACCGTGCTCAGTAATTTTTACAAAGTCTCCATGAGTCCATACCCCTGGAGTTTGATCGAAATATGCTGCTTTAATTTTTGTCTTGTCAGAATCATTTAGAAAATAAATCGGTCTGCTTGGGAAAGTCTGAACACAGACCAGCTCACCTTCAACACCGACGACATTTTTTTGATTGTCATCGAAGGCCTGGACATCCATCCCCAATCCTCTCGCCTGGATTTCTCCCCGGTAGACAGGGACAAGTGGGCAGGACAGCATGAAACATGAAACGATGTCAGTGCCACCAGAAATACTTCCGAGAAGAACATCTTTTTTAATTTTCTTGTAAACGAAATCGTACTGCTCTGGAAGAAGTGGAGATCCTGTAGAAAGAATCGTTTCAAGAGTTGGATAATCACCAAACTTTGCATTGGTATCTTCAAGCGCTTTTAAAAATTTTGGAGAAGTTCCAAAAATATTTATTTTCTCACGTTCGATTATATTGAAAAAATATTCCGGCGATGGAGTCGCAGGGGATCCTTCATACAAAACAATTGTCCCGCCTGAAAATAGACCGCTCACGAGCCAGTTCCACATCATCCATCCACATGTTGTAAAATACAGAACGCTTTTTTCACAAGTCATGTCAGCATGAAGGCCCTGCTCTTTAATCAGCTGGATTAAATACCCCCCCTGAGAGTGAACAATACACTTTGGTTTTCCAGTAGTGCCCGACGAGTACATAATGAAAAGCGGATGATCAAAAGGAGATTTAGTAAAACTTATTTTATCATCCGAGAGATTTTCTTCAACCACTGTTTTATAATCAACTGCTTTTGTAAAACGGCCGATGTCGTAGCCTTTACCCAAAAAATCCACGAGAATAATTTTTTCGAGACTTGGAATTCCTTTTTCAATCGCAATCAATTTTTCCTGCAGGTCAAAATACTTTTCACCGTATTCATAACCGATAGCTGCCACTAAAATTTTCGGATTCGATTGTCCAAAACGATCAAGGACACCTTCAATACCAAAGTCACAACTGGTAGAAGTAAAAACTCCTCCCATCGATGTTGTGGCAAGCATGGAGACCACAGTTTCAGGAATGTTCGGCATATAGGCCGCGAGGACATCATCTTTTTCCATTATAGTTTTAAGATAAGTCTGCAGCGATTTCACTTCTGTACGAAGTTCTTTATAAGTCACATAACGAGATTTTTTTGATTCGTGTTGAAAGTTGATGGCAATATCTGCATCTTTTCCGTTCTTCAATAAATTTTCTGCCGAATTCAGCTGTACCTTTGAAAACCATGTGTAATTTTCAAAACCTTCTTCCAGTAAAACCGGATCCAGGCTTCCAGTATAATCAACACCAAAAAATGTAATCAGCGATTTCCAGAACAGATCTTTATGTTTGACTGAAAAGGTATGCAGCTCAGGATATGTTGCTAAGGAAAGTTTGTGTTCAGCATTTACTGCTTTCATAAAAGCAGTCATGTTTGAATTTTTAATTCTCGATTCTGATGGTGTCCACAAACAATCCATAAAGGTCTCTCTTATAAAAGTCTTTTCAAAGCTTCACTTGATTCTGCTTCAACTTTTGCGTGCAAAGAATTTCCGTGAGCATCCATTGTAACGACAACAGGAAATTCAGTCACTGACAATTCCCAGATCGCTTCAGGGGAACCAAGATCAAGCCAGAAAACGCTGTCAACAGAATCAATTTTCTCTGCCAAAACCTGCGCGGCCCCACCGACAGCGTGGAAGTAAACACATCCGTATTCTTTACATCCGGCCAGTGTCTTCGGTCCCATTCCTCCTTTACCGATCACTCCTACGATGCCGTAGTCTTTCATAACGTCGGCCTGGTATGGTTCTTCACGAATAGATGTTGTTGGCCCCGCTGCTGTTACATGGTAAGTGCCGTCTTTATCCTGAAGGATAACCGGACCGCAGTGATAGATAATTTGATTTGAAAGATCGACCGGTGATTTTACACCATCATGAAGTCTTTTATGAACGGCATCTCTGCCTGTATATAATTTTCCGGTAATAAGAACCATGTCTCCTACTTTTAATTCGCGAACAGCTTCATGAGAGAATGGATAATTTAATTTTTTCATGTTTGATTCCCTTCCAGTTAATAAAGCCACTTTTTAATTTCGTTTTTTGAACCTAACTGAATTCCCTGTCTTCTGTACGCCCAGCACATGTATGAGATGGAAACAAAAAATGATGCCGGCAATCTGTTAAGCGCGCTGATTTTGCAACCTAATAAAGTTGTTTTTCCACCGAATCCCATAGGCCCGATTCCAAGTTTATTAGATGTCTCGACAATTTCAGTTTCAAGGCCTGCTAAATCAGGATGAGGATTTGCATCGTCGACTCTTCTTAACAATTGCTCTTTTGATTCGATATAACCAGCTCCACGGTCTCCACCAATGCAGATACCAAGAACTCCAGGGCCACAACCTTTCCCTTGTGCTTTATGAACGGCATCTAAAATAACTTTCCTTACGCCGTCTAAATCGCGACCGGCCCCGAGAGCTGTATGAGGAAGTGAGTATTGAGCACCGACGTTTTCACAGCCGCCGCCTTTTAACATCAGTTTCACTTCGATTGAGTTACTTGCATGTTCATGAAAGTGAATTGATGGATGTCCCGGCCCTAGGTTTACTCCGGAGTTTTCACCGGTAAGTGAATCAACAGAGTTCTGTCTTAGGAAACCTTTTTTCGTCGCTGTCACGACAGAGTTTTCAATCAACTTTGTAAATTTTGTTTGATTGAATCCAACCGGATGATAAACATAAAATAAGACTGTTCCAGTATCCTGGCAGATAGGCTGAGATTTTTTCTTAGCTAAATCAATATTTGCTTTGATGATGTTCATTGCATATTCAGCGGTTGTATTTTTTTCTTCGCGAGCTAGTGCTTCAAGAATAACTTTTTGAACATCGTCTGGAAGTTCTGCGCTTGTTACACGGATAAGTTCGACGAGAGAGGCTTCTAAATCTTTATCAAAACTCTGGGAGTTACCAGCTTTTGTAGATCCAGTTGTTGCCATTGGAGTTTTTGATGCAATTTTTTTTGCTAAAACTTTTTTTGGAGTTTTTGTGGGAAGTTTTGAAGTTGTTTTCTTTGCAGATTTCTTTGCAGTTTTTTTAGCTACTTTTTTTTCAGACTTAGCTGTCGCTTTTTTAGCAGCTTTCTTTATGGCCTTTTTTATAGCCTTTTTCATAGGTTTTTTCTTCATTGCCATAAATGAATCTCCGGAAGTTTTGTAAATTTTAAGTATAAAAATTATAGCAAGACTCCCCAGGATTTAGTACTCTTTTTCCCTATGATTTCCCTCAGCGGATTAAATGACAAACAGCGAGAAGCGGCCGAAACGGTCGAGGGGCCGGTCCTTATCCTCGCAGGCGCTGGCTCTGGGAAAACGCGTACAATTACCTATAGAGTTGCCCATATG
>JACMRM010000210.1 GCA_014376445.1 Bacteriovorax sp.
ATTGTGAAAAAGCGACGAAACTTTATTCGCAGCGAAAGCTTTCTATCATTTTATTCATAGTAGGTGCCCATTTTTCAATATGTTCCACTTGAATCAGGGTTTTAATGTGGAAAGTCTCCTTTTTACAATTAATGTAATAAGACTTCTCCTCCAAATTAACATTGTTAAAAATATACAAATGTCCAAACTGGTGAATCTCTATTTTTTTGCCATCTGTAGTAAAAGTTTTTAAAGGAAGAAAGGTAATAGATTTACCATTGAATTGCTGAAGCCAGGCCAGTCTACTTAACTTGTAACTTTCTTCGGCCTTGGTTTTATCATCTAAAACTAGTTTTTCATTTTTTAGATCTACTGGCACAAAAAGAAGAACTGGCCTCTGGTCTTCATATATCGGCCCTAATAACTTGAGTGGAATTCCTACATCTTTATTCACTGTCTGCCAGTCAGAAGGCACATCGAAAGAAACTTTCTTATTAAGAACAGTAAACTTAGTTAATCCTGCCCAACCCGGGGTTACAGACATTGCTAAGACGGTAAGTGTAATCAAAGTTTTTATTTTATTCATAAAAGTCATATCGGAAAATTATTTTTGGGGCCTTAGATGCCTTCTTCAAAACAAAACAGTCGGGAATAGGTTCAAGCTTAATACATTCTGTAAAATGCCGATCAAGCTTTATGAAAAAAATAAAATATTTTATTCTCATTGCTCAATTATTACTATCTTCGCTTAATGTTGCGTACACTGCACCAGCTGTTGAAGTCGGTGTGGAAGTAAAGACTGCATTAGTAGATTTAAAAAACTACTGTGAAGATGTTTCACAACATCCTATTAATTATGCAAAAAATTCTAAAGATAAATCAGTTCTTTCAGTTCCGGTGGAAACTGCACCAGGTGTAGTGAAATACGATACCTTTATAAAGGTTGATCATCCAAACGGACCAAGTTACATATCATGCTTTCAAAATTTCAAAACTCCATTTAAGCCAATCTCATTGGCAAAAGCAATCGCACTTGAAGAAGAAAAACTTCGTACCTGCACTGATTGCAGAAGAGGGAGCTCTGAAGCTACGATCGACAAAACCAGCAAGAATGTAAAAAAGATTACAGAAAAAATGATGTGTGAGGAGTCTAAAAAGACTTCTCTTCCTCAATGTGCGAACGACTTAGCTTATTGTGGACTTGAAAATCTGCACCTGACTAAGGCCATTGATATTCCAAAATCTAGAGACCTTAAGTGTGGAACAATGCTCGACGGTCAAAAAGACCTCGGCCAATGTATGGCGATATTTATACGAGGTGCTTTTAACGAAATTACAGACACATTGAAGCTACTGGTTGTTGATGGTCCAAAATGGATTTACAACAAAACTCTTGGATCATGGTTTCAAGAACCAGCTGTAAAACAAATGGAAAACGTTGGTAGTATGGAAGCTATCGCTTCAAGTACTGCAACCGACAAACAAATTAAACAAGAAATTGCTGAACCAAAAAAAGCACTGATGGAAAAGATCAGTACGTTTGCTCAAAATTTGATTCTTGAAAAAGGTGTGGCGGAATTTGGATGTTCTGAGTGGTCGACTGGTGTACCAGGAATTGGAAAATGTGTTTCTCCACCTGCAAGTTGGGAATGTTCAAGCTGTAAACAGAAGGCCATGACTCTTTGTGGAGTGGCTGGTTACGCTACAGGAATGGTTGTCGAAACGGCCGTACTCGCCGCTCCGATAGGAGTTATTGCTGGTTCTGGTCTTGCCGTAATAGGAGTTGTTTCAAAAACAGCAAAGGTTGCAAAAGTTACTAAGGCCCTGAAAGTTGGAGAAATTTTTAAAGGAAGTGAAATAGCTAGCGCTGCTAAAAATGTGACTAAAGTTGGTGTAGACGTATCTAAAGCGGCCATTAAATTACTCGCGCCGATCGCCAGCACAGGTTATAAAATTGGTAAAGGAACTGTAGAAGTTTTAAAACTTATTCCTGGTGTTGAACTTACTGCAAAGGTTTTGAGCACCCCATTTAAATTATGGATGAAGGCAGATGATATTTTAATATCAAAAGTTTGGAGCTTAACTTATCACGGGTCGGCCGCTTATACGCAGACACTAATGAAAACAGGAGATATTGTACTTGCTGCAAAATCTGCACAAACCGCTTCGAAATTAAATCAAGCAGAGAAGGCCGGAGAAGCTCTTCTAAAAACTCAATCTGAACTAAAAGTTGCAGAAGAAAAGCTGGCGACAGCTACAGAGAAGAAAGAAGCCAAAGTAGCTAAAGAAAATCACGCAAAACTTCAACTTACATTAACGGCTCAACAAAAACGTTACACTGCTTTAAATAAAAGTATTACTCCGGCAGAAATTAATAGCGCAAAACTTTTAGAAAGTGAGCATACTGAGAAGTTAGTTTTAGATTATAATAAAGTTCAAGCAAGCATTCTTGAAAGGTCTCCAGCAAAAGTAGAAGAAGTAGTTGTAGCGGAACAAGCAGTAAAAGCTGAAACCTTAGCTGAAACGACTGAAGCTGGTTTAGTTGCAGGACCTACTCTAAAATTTACAACGAGAGAAGAAAGTGCAGATGCACTTGCAAAGATTATTGCTGTCGATGAAGAGATGCAAAAACTTATCTCTGATCCAATTATTGCACAATATATTTATTTAAATCACTTTGCTCCAGTCAAAGAGCAAAATGAATTAAAAATTGCCTTACAGGATATAGTAAACTCTTCAGAGCATAAAGAATTGGATCTTTTCGATCTGGTCAACAAGAAACTGGAAAGTAAAATAAAAGATCCTGCAATTCAGGCAAAAGTAAAAGCGGCTTTTGAAGGAAGTGATAAAGGATTAAGACCAACTAAATTGAACGCAAATTTATATGAAATTAAATCTAAAATGAATTTGATCGCAAAAATGCCATGGACGATTTCAAGAATTAAAAAATTAACAGATGAAGGTTTCGCACTAGAAGTTATGGATGAAGGTCTATTTCACTTTTACGGTGCAACTCAGTTAGGTTTACGAGAATCACAAATGAGACCATGGGAGCTTATCCCTGGAGGTTTCAGTGCAATCAGACCAGGACAAATTGAAGACATGTCTCCAGAGTTTTGGGCGGGAATGGCGCGGTTTGCTTCTGAAACAGAGGCTCCAATTCACGGTTACTCAACAAACAGTGGTGATGCTCTCAGAGGTTTAATTCCTTCAATTTCCCGCTTTATGGGAAAAAATGAAGAAGAGTATGGTGCCTTTAATAAAGCTGTAGAAGAAACAATGGCGAAAGGTGGAAAAGAATCTGATGTAGGCCAGTTCTGTACCAACGTCTGGTGTGGTGAAGAAAATCGTCACGAAAATGCTGTTGAACAATTCGCTAACCAGGTTTCAGGACAGAAAAAAGAAGGACCTAAAACTTACGAAGCAGATAAGCGTGGGGATTACATGGATCCCGAATATGGTCTGAAACATTTAGTTGGAAGAAATTCCAGCGAGTGGAATGCTAACTCAATTTACATTTATATGAGATCTCACTCGAATGGGGCAGCTAACAAGTGGGTTGATCAGGTTCGCCAGGATGAGACGAAACATATGGCGATTTTCGCTTCAGCCTTTAAATACTTTTACGGTGACCAGCCGGGAGTAAGAACTAAAGGGATGATCGATAAAATTATGGACCTGAAAAAACAAGCAGCAACAAGTAATAGTTCTGGTGATATTTTATCAGGCAACGCCCCCGTTCTCTTGGAGCTTGGAGTAACTCACTTATTCGTAGAAAATAAAGTTCGTCAGTTTATGAAAAGCGTTCCATTAAAGACAATGGAAAAAATATTTGATTCACCGGTAAAAACGCTGAGAGATTTGGATACGCTTCCTTTAACAGCAGAAAAGAAAGTGGCCATTCTTGAAATGAACGAACGAGAACTTGCAAACCGTGCAAAGCTTTCGAGATGGACTCCGAAGGAAAGAGGTCTTTATCTTTCTCTGAAAAAAGTTGAAGAAGAAAAAGGTGAGCTGATTGGAAGTCTTATTGAAACTTTATTCGATGGTTTCAGAGGAGCCGAAATTCCTGAATCTGCAGCATCGAAAGCAATGATCGCACAGATTGAAAAACTTAAAACTGGTCTTGATCCTAAGACAAATGCTCTTATTCAAATGTCTTTGAAAGAGACTATGCGTGATTATCAAATTATGAACAATAAGTTTGTTCGTAACTCAGACAATTTAAAAGTTAAATTTAAGAATGCTAGAGAAGGATTCATTGTTGAGAAAAAAGGACCGGGGGAAGCAGCAGTAATAAAAACTGAAAAGCTGACTGACTCTACTATTTTATTGCGAGTGAAAAAACCTGCTGACATGATGGACTTAAAACCTGGTCAAGGTATCAGCGTTGCTATTAAAACTGCAGATGGAATTGAGAAGCGTGTGTTTTCTCTGGCAAGCAATCCAGATAAAGATTATGTTGAATTTGGTATTGGTCTTTCTGATACAGAATTTAAAAAATCATTACAAAAACTTAAGCCAGGTGAAACTGTTACTCTAACTAAAACTCCAGCAGGAATGGATTTCTTCACAGACAAACCAGCGATCATGATTGCCGGTGGTGTCGGTATCACTCCATTCAGAAGTATGATGCAATATGCGAAGGATAATAAATTAAAAACTCCGATGCATCTTTACTACTCTAACCGTAGCCAAATCCCATTTGGAAAAGAATTTAGTGAAATGGCCGCAACGACACCTGAGCTTAACGTAACAAATATTTTAAGTAAGGCCGATGATTCATGGGCCGGAAAACGCGGAAGAATTGATGAACCATTCTTAACAGAAGAAATAAAAACTCTTCCGAAAGATTCGAAGTATTACGTAGTCGGACCCCCGGCAATGGTTATTGGTACAAAAGATAACCTGATCAAGTTAGGAGTGAAGCCGGAAGATATACAGATTGAATTTTTTGAAGCGCCTAAGCAACCTGAACGTGCTACAGCAGCCACCGACAAAGGAGCTGACGTTGCTCCTGCAACAGATAAAACAGTTTGCCACTGTTTCAGTGTACCTGAATCAAAAATCATTCAGGTCATCAAAGGTGGAGCGACAACACTTGACGATATCGCCAGCCAGACAGGTGCGAGCCGTGGTTGTGGTAAATGTGCATGTAGCGTAAGTGATGTACTTACTTGTGAAATGAAAAAGATGGGCAAGTAAATTTTTTTAACACTTTAAAACAATCTTACCTGTCGTCTGTCCGGACTCAATTGCTTTATGGGCCTCTCCAACATTTTCGAAGGCGAAACTTGTTGTCTGTGGGCCTGTAATTTTCCCAGTTTCCAAAAGCTCAACCAAATGAATAATTGCAGCTCTAAAAATATCTTTTTTATCAAATAAAAAAGACAGATTGAATGTAACCAAACTTTTATTCTTGTTGGTCATATCCAGTGGGTTAAATCGTGGTGTCTTAAAATAAGTCCAGATCAGCTGAAGATAATTTAGCCTTCCTCCGCTTTTTGGAAGCATTGAATGAAATCCATACACCATTAGCTTTCCCGAAGGCGCCAGATGCTCGTAGCTATGTTTAAGCGTCGAAGCTCCATTGGCATCAAGGATCACATCATAACCTGCTGGAGAAATCTTTTCTACCTCTTTCCATAAGTCCTGTGTCGATTTATCTATAACATGATTAGCTCCAAGTTTTTTTGCAACTTCAACTTTATGAGACGAACCTACAATTCCTATCGACTCATAACCCATGTATCGGCAAAGTTGTAAAAGAGCGCTACCTACTCCGCCTGCGCAAGAATGAATAAGGATCTTTGCATTTTTTTGAATAACAATATTATGAAAGAGTGCATGATAGGCCGTAAGATAAACGGCAGGAAAAGCAGCTGCTTGTTCCAGCGTTAAATTTTTTGGCAGATGAAAAACAAAATCTTCAGGAAGAGCGATGTGTGTGGTGTAAGCACCAAATCGAGTAACTCCAAAAACTTTATCGCCAGCTTTAAAACCAGTAACCATGCTTCCAACTTTTTCTACAACACCTGAAAGCTCAAATCCTGGAGTGATAGGCCATCCAACGTATTCTTTTGCCGATGAATAAACTCCCCAGCGAATAAGAACATCAGCGTAATTAATTCCGATAAAGCTTACTTTAATTAATACTTCATTGTCCTGAGGCTCAGGTGTAGCACTTTCTTCAATTGCAAGTTGTTTATAATCACCTGGTTTATGAATAACGATTTTTTTCATTTGGACCTTATTATATATTAATCAATCTTAGAAAAAATTATGTCAGAATAGCAAAATGGAAACAAGTAAAATGCTATTTTAAATCATACCAGTTGATTCCGATTCCCATATCAACCTTTAATGGTACGCGAAGATCGACAACATTTTCCATTCCTTCGCGGACGATTTCTTTCATTACCGTTAATTCATCTTCTTCAACTTCAAAAATAAGTTCATCGTGCACCTGAAGAAGCATCTTTGATTTTAATTTTTTCTCGGTCATTTCCTGATCAATCTTAATCATGGCAAATTTGATAATGTCAGCAGCAGTCCCCTGAATAGGACTGTTAATCGCCATTCTTTCGGCCTGCGCTTTAATCGTTCTGTTTTGTGAATGAATATCGGGAAGAAATCTTTTTCTTCCGTGATAAGTTTCAGCGTAACCAGTCTGCTCAGCCTTATCTTTCAGCGTATCAAGGAAAGTTTTAATTGAACTGAATCTTGCAAAATATTTATCGATATATTGTTTCGCTTCCGTTCTTGAAATTTTTAATGTTGAAGCAAGCCCGAACGAAGACTGTCCGTACATTAAACCGAAGTTGACAGTCTTTGCCATCGAACGCTCAACTTTGGTTACTTGATTAATTGGAATGTCCATCACTTCCGCAGCTGTCTGAACGTGAATATCAATATCGTCCTGAAAGGATTTTAGCATTGTCGGGTCTTCTGAAAAGTGAGCAAGAAGTCTTAGCTCAACCTGAGAATAATCGGCAGATAATAGAAGTTTTCCTGGCCTCGCAATAAAAGCTTTACGAACTTTTTCACCCATCGGGCTTCTCACTGGAATGTTTTGAAGATTCGGGTTGGTAGAAGAAAGTCTTCCTGTCGCTGCAACTGTTAGATTATAATTTGTGTGAATTCTTTTTGTTTCTTTGTTCACCAGCTCGGGAAGCGCTTTAACGTAAGTCGATTGAATTTTTCCATACTCCCTGTGAGTCAAAAGCAGTCCTGGAATTTCGCTGATGTTCATTCCATCGAGTTCTTCTAAAACTTCAGCATCTGTCGAATAGCCTGTTTTAGTTTTTTTAACCGGAGGAAGCTGAAGTTTTTCAAATAATAAAACTCCCACTTGTTTTGGAGAATTTAAATTAATTTCTGATCCTGCAATTTTAAAAACTTTTTCTTCAACACGTTTAATTTCTGTGCCAAGATCAACTTCAAACTCTTTCAGGAAATTAACGTTTAAAGAAACACCTTCTTTTTCCATTTTTCCCAGAACCGAAATAATGTTAAGATCGATTGAATCGTAAATCGCCTGGACATTTAGCTCTTTCATTTTCTCTTTGAACATTCTTGCTAAAACAAAGAGACCGTAAGCTCTTTCGGCATTGGCATAATGCTCATCTGCACCTGCTTCCATATCAAGATAAGCTTTCATGAGCGTATCAAGATCGTGACGATTACTTGAATCAACATTAAAGTGAGCTAGAGAAATATCAAACATATTTGAAGCAAACGGCAAATTATTTACCAGAGAATAAACATAATCTCGCTTTAAGTTCTCCCCGACAATTTCAACATCCGGATGATTCCATAGTTTTTTAATCGCGTCTTCGACTAGATTGTGATCGACCGTGTAGGCATGAGTTTCGTTGAAGGCAAAATAAATGCGCGTGATTTTTCTCGCATAAATATCTTCATTGTCAAAAAGACTGTGAAGCGAGACTGACTTTGCATCAGTTGCCATTGCCATGATTTCATCAAAATTATTTTCATCAACTTCAACCAATGTAATCGAGACGGTTTTTTTCGGTTGATTAAAAAGTGTACTGTCTAAAACTTCGTCCGGCAATCCATCAGGACGCTTGCTCACTTCACGGGCCAGGCTGTGCTGAAAACGCATTTCTTGCAACTTTAGAAGAATCGTTTTAAATCCTAAGTTCCCTAAAAATTCGCTCAATTCATTCGTAGGATAAAAAGAAACAGCTGTTTCTTCTGGAGAATGTCCCAAATCAATATCCGTTACAATCTGAACCAGCTTTTTTGAGAGAAGCCCAAGCTCGAGGTGATCGGTGAAAGCTTCAATTGTCTTTTTACCTTTCAGTTTATCAACGTTAGCAATGATATTTTCCAGTGTGCCATACTCTTTTAAAAGCTTTGCGGCACCA
The DNA here is from genome assembly GCA_014376445.1 of Bacteriovorax sp. GTDB lineage: Bacteria > Bdellovibrionota > Bacteriovoracia > Bacteriovoracales > Bacteriovoracaceae > Bacteriovorax. Next base: position 8,370 of record JACMRM010000210.1, read on the forward strand.
ACAGCACCAATCCCTTTCATCCCGGGAATGTTATCAGAAGTATCACCGACGATTGATAAATAATCTACGATCTGCTCTGGGCGAACACCCATTTTTATTTCAACATCGTCAGGAGAATAAATTTTATCCTTCATCGTATCGAGAAGTTTTGTATTTCCGTGAACAAATTGCATTAAGTCTTTATCACCTGAAGCAATAAAAATTTCGTCGAACTGATCTTTCCATTGCACGCAAGCTGATCCGATAATATCGTCGGCTTCATAATTGTCGTGTGAAAAAGTGGGTAGGTTCATTTGTTTAATTAATTGATCGATCAACGCAAATTGCGGAATCAGATCTTCCGGGGGTGCGCTCCTGTTTGCTTTATACAGATCATAAAGTTCATTTCTAAACGAACCACCTTTCGTATCCCGAGCAAGAAAAACGTGAGTCGGTCTGTGATCTGATAAGAGTTTTAAAAGCATCGTCAGCATTCCGTAAACGGCATTTGTTGGAATTCCTTCCGGAGAATGCATTGGTCTGATGGCGAAAAAAGCACGGAAAATAAAATTCGAGACGTCGACGATGATCAAACGCTTTTTTGACATAAGAATCCTAATATTTATTTAAGCTAGATAGAACCAGGTGTATCCGAAGCCCACCAACTTGTCTTTCTATTTTTTACTCCAGCGAAGTTGTCATCGTTGGCCATAACGGACGTATCCGCCATTACATCACCTAGCCGATGTCCGGAGTCGAGATTGTACAAAAGATAAAGTTCGAAGCCAATAAGCACGACACCGAGAATTGCGCCTAAAATCCAGCCAATAATCGGAAGAAGAAGTGCGACTAAAAGCGGTAAAGTAAATGGAAGATTTCTAATGACTGATTGCTTGTATGAACACGGAGATCCGTCTTCGAGGGACTTCACCGCGAAGCCCATAAATTTTTTTCCAGCAGACTGCCCGTTACTCATACCGTCGCAAATCGACATGTAAATAATTCCGAGAACAACTCCTAGCGGATAAAACCAAATAGAAAAGCATGCAACGATAAACAAATCGATCGCTTTTGCTATGAGCCTGGTTAACTTTGCGACACGAATCGCTTTTTCTAAAAGATACTTTCTATCCATAAATCAATTCTAGTGATACCACTCGTAAAATGCAAAGAAAAACCCCCTGTTAACCCTTAGAGTTACCAATAAGATGCCTCTACAAGTGCCATGCATAATTTTTTTAAGTTGGAACGTTGTCCCGATATATGTAGTATTAATCTTACACACTAAAAGGAGTTCCTTATGGGATCAGTTAATAAAACAGACGAAGCACATTTTGAATCAGACGTATTAAAAGCAGAAACACCTGTACTAGTAGATTTCTGGGCAGAGTGGTGTGGACCATGTCGTGTACTTGGACCAATACTTGATGACGTTGCTAAAGAATTAGGTGAAAAAGTTCAAATCGTAAAAGTTAACGTTGATGACAATCCTGAGTTGGCCCAGAAATATGGTATCCGCGGGATCCCGACTATGATCTTTTTCAAAAACGGCCTGGCTGCTAAAACACTTGTTGGTGTTCAGGCAAAAGATGAGATTAAGAAATCTCTTGAAGAGCTAGCATAGTTCGATGTTTGCACTTCACTCGCTTCAAGAAGCACAAAAAGTTTTGAATTCGTTTATCGAAAATAAAACAAACATTAATAATATAAATTCGGCCATCTCTGTGATGGTCGATTCTTATAAAAATAACGGACGTATGTTTAGTTGTGGAAACGGCGGATCTATGTGCGATGCTATGCACTTCGCTGAAGAGCTGACTGAAAGATTTAGAAAAGAAAGAAAACCTCTTGCCGCCATGGCAATCAATGACCCTTCTCACCTTACCTGTGTTTCAAATGACTATGGATATGATGTTGTGTTCTCACGATACGTTGAAGCCTGGGGAAACAAAGGCGATGTCCTGCTGGCAATTTCGACGTCTGGCAACTCACCTAATGTTCTTCTTGCAGTTGAAGCTGCAAAGAAAAAAGGAATGAAAGTTGTAGGTCTTCTTGGTAAAGACGGCGGGAAGTTAAAAGATATGGTCGATGTCGCTTTAGTTGTTGATTCGCCAATCAGTGATCGTATTCAGGAAGTGCACATCAAATGCATTCACATTTTCATTGAAGGGATTGAGAGAAGTCTTTTCCCCGAGAACTATTAATCAAAATCAATTAATGAACGCACCAATAACAATCAAAAGCGCCGCCATATTGGTGAACAGCAGCCATTTCCTCGATTGAGTTTGTCGGTAATTCACGAAAGCATCAAGCAGAAATACCTGTGCCCACAAAACAAACCCTAATCTATAAATAAATGATCTGGTTGTATCGGCAACATTAAATCCATCCAGAAGAAATGGAAGAGTAAACAGCACTAAAAAAATCAGTGACATCACGGAGCGCTTCACTCGCTCGTCGTGATAAAAAATCATGTCCGGGCGTTTGATCTTAATATATAAATCATTCAAAAATAAAATGTAAACGAATGCGATTAGATAATCATCAAATGATCTGAAACCTATGAAAAATTGAAATAGCATCAGGGCACTGAACGATAAAAGAAGCGCAAGCTTGATCCTCGTAAGGTGAATACCTGAAAGTCCTTTTAAAACATTCATGCAATTAGTATAACCGATGAACCAATTTGACCTAAATTAAGCTTTTAGATTCGGTTAAATAGCTGATTTACATAAACCAAGCTTAAGCCCTGTATGCCAAAAAAGCATGCCACTAGCGGACGCGCTCGATTCCTTTCTTGATTTCTACAGTAAAGGACTTCCTATAAGGAAGTCTGTTCGTAAAACGCTTCTCGTGAATAGGAGAAATCGAGATGTCACTCGGTGATCCTGTATCCCCTTCAATATTTAAGTCATCGAAGTCGAATTTTTCATACTGCTTATAAGTATAAATAACTTTTTTACCGCCCACTTTAGTTTCTTGCCCATCGACAAAATCCTGAGCGTGCGCGATTGATGAAATAAAAAGTGCTACCATAAGAAAAGTTTTCATAATTAATTCCTGATAAATTTATCTACTTTCTGTGCATACTCAGAGATCGCTCCAGTACTCGCCGTGACATTGCCCAGAACAGTCTGAGCATCCACAGGACGGTTAAGAAGCTTCAATGCTACAGCATAGTTTAATCCAACTGAAGGCATTGCCAGTGTTGCCTTATCAAAGCGTGAATAAATATCTACTGCCGATTGATAATCACCTTTAATTAAATTTGCTGAGGCCAGCGCTGAACCTACATCTATATCCTTCGGACTTCTTTTTAAAAGACCCTGAAAAATAGGAAGAGCTTTTCCAACAGTACCGAAACGCAGATATAACTGTGCAAGGTTGTAGGTTGGAGTGACGGCAAAAGTATTTAAATCAGCAGCTAGCTTAAAAGCAGCAAGGGCCTTCTGAAATTTTCCCTGCTTCTGATAGACCACTCCAAGGTTATTGACCGGTGGGATATACTTGCTGTCGAGATCGCGTGATTTGTTATAAAAAAGAATCGCTTTTGCGTAGTCTGATTTTAAGAAGTAACAAGTTCCCAGCTGATTCCAGTAACTCGTGTTTGTTCTATATTTTACGTATTGATCATCAGCAATTTTTAGTGCTTCATCAAATTTGCCCTGATAGCATTTAATGTTAATCTTCATAATCGGATCATCTGTCTTCCCTGCTGTCTCTTCCAGTTTTGCAGCAGGAAGTGAAGAAAGAGATTCTTTAATCAAAGCATGTGCAGATTCATCAGTTGATGAAAAATCGAATTCATCTTTGTCCGCACGGTATTTCTCTTCAGATTTTTTGCCGAAGTCCAGTTGCTCTACCCAGCCAAAATCATCTTCGCCAACGCTCACTTCTTTTTTAGCTGAAGCGATTTCTCTCGAAGGATAATTTGTTGCTGTTGAACAAGCAGATAATAATATTATAAGTGGTAATAGTCTCTTCATTTTGAACCCGCCTTATCCATCAGCACATTTCCGTTGTCATTAAAGTATTCCGGGATAATCGCATCGTTTTTAACCAGGAACCATCCGTTATCGCTCGACAGTATGTTTTCCTTTTCAATTTTTTTAATTGCTGTGTGTCTGAAATCTTGTGATTGTTTTTCCAGGGGAGCTGCAAGTTTCTGCATCCCTTTGTGAAATGAAGCCACGTACTCAGCAGATTTTCCTTCCGGTGAGAATGCTAGTACTTCACTTTGAAGAGACTCATGTCCTTCCACTAAAAGTCTGTATGCTCTAACGATACCGATTCCTGAACCAAGCTCTGCTATAGAGATGGCTTCAGTTGTGATCTTATCCAGCATCTGAAATTTCATTTTCAAATTTTTATTGTACTCTGCTTCGGGAAAGCTAAGTTTTACAGCTTTAAGATTCTTTACTTGTACTTCAAGACCTGCAAGACGAATCAATGAAATGGCATCAAGCCCTTCAAGAGGAACATCCATTTTAGATTTTTTTGCAGCCTCATAATAAGTCAGCATTTTATTTCTGACCTTCTGGGCATCTTCAGCTCTTCCAAGATTTTCCAGCTCATTTGCCAAGAGGCTTGAAGGATAAATTAACTGAGGCCACATCTCTTTTGAGGCTTCCAGTTTCTTTATAACTTCACTGAATGATCCCCATTTGCTTGCAGCTGCAAGTTCATTTAAATGGTCCAGATACCCGGGAAGAACCACATCATTTCCAAGTCCGCATTTTGGGGCCTTGCCTAAAATATTTAAGCTTTTATCAAACTGTTTGTCTGCCAGATAAATTACGTTCGCATTCTTGAAAAACGTTTTAATATTTTTTGAATTTGTCGTGCAGATTTTATCAAAAATCTTTTCACTTAAAGCAGCGGATTCAGCAAACTGGCGACGCTGGAAAAGATCTGTGGTGAAAAGAATAAAATCTTTTTCAAACTTATTAAATTCGACAGCTCCCATCATTGTCACTGTTCGGTCTGCCCATCCATACATCTGCTTCCAGTCACCTGTTTCATAAAATAAAACAGCGATGTTATAGGCAGCAGTCTTCTTGGCTTCGTTGTCGGTCTCAGGAGATTTGTAGATTTGCAAGTATCCTTTCAATGCCCCACGCTTGTCACCTTTTACACTTGCCTGTTCAACTTTTTCGAACTGCATTCCCAGAACTAAAGTTTTTACTTTGGCAGCGTATTCAGGACTGACTTTAAATTCATTTGTTTCAACTCTCTTCGCCCACTCTCCCAAAGCCACCTTATTGCCTGTGTCTTTGTGATAGTCCATAACCTGGGCCAGCATCTTCTCCTGGGTTTCTTTTTCACCGGGAAAACTTGCTTTGTATTTCAATAATATTTTTTCAGCTTCACTAATATTCTTTTTACCCATTTGAGTTGAGAAAAGACGTTGATAAACGACGCTTGATTTCTCACCTTTAGGGTCAACTGCCAGAAAGCCTTCATAGGCAGGTATTAAGTAATCTTCTGAAGTTTTTTTGCTGACATTCTTTCCTAGAGAAACCATAAGAGCGTTGCTTGCCTGTTCTTCAGTTTTTTTATCTTTGTTAGTCTGAGATCTTTTAATCGCTTCTGCATAGAGAGGAACGGCTTTATCAAACTGACCGATTGCAAAATAAGTTTCACCCGCATGAAAGTAAGATGACTGTGAAAGTGCCGGGTTAATTACCGCACCCATCATAAAATATTCATTGGCCGCTGCTGCTTTTTCTTCGCGTGTCTTCGCTGCATTTTCATAAGTTTTTGCAACCAGCTGCTGCTGAATTAAACCCGCCATTTTTTCGACGTTGAATTTTAAAATCTCAGTCTGCTCAGGAGTTAAATTTCCTTTGGAAAACTGTGAAGTTAAAGCACGACTTGTTTCAAGATGTTTTTGATCACGTCCGAATTTCTCATATAAGCTGATAAGCTCAATATTAATGTCAACTTCTTCTTTTTCACTCGATTTATACTGAAGTGCTTCGCTAAGAGTTTTTTCAGCTGCTGAAAACTTTCCCTGAGTTTTAAGATATTTCCCTACTTTCAGCATAACTTCAGAAATGCTTTTTCCATTTTTCTTGTAAAAAGCAATTGCTTCATTTCCTCTTCCAGCTTCCGTGTAGAAGAAGGCAAGGTCGCGCTCGATACTTTTCGACATATCAATGTATTCAGGCTTTTTTGAAAGCTCGTAAGACTCATTCATCGTATCGATGGCCTTGTCATACTTACCCATTTTGAAATATGACCATGCAAGGTTGAACGAATCTTTTGTCCACCATTTATCGCGTTTATTCTTCAAGGCAGCTTCGTAAAGTGCCATTGATTTATCAAATGAACCCTTGTTGAAGTAAAGTTCGGCAAGTGCAATACGGGACTTGTCAGCAATCACAGAACTAGGCTTTGATTCATCCAGCGCTTTCTGGAAAAATTTCTTTGATTGTTCTTCCTGCTTCAACTCTTTTGCATTGTAGGCAAGGATATAATAAGCGTCGCCTTTTTCATCAAATTTTTTAAATTTTTTAAGCAGCACTAAAACTGTTTTTTGGGCCTGGTCAAAATAACGGCGTGACTCTTTAAAGTATTCGTCCTTATTTTTCTCTCTTTTATCTGCCGGAGCTTCCAGATATTTCTGGTTCTCCTGATCTTTTAGAAGTCTTGCTTTCTCAAGAAGAACTTGTGCCATACGAAGCATAAGATCCGGTCTTTGTGCACCGACTTGTTTATTCAAACGTGTTACTTCACGAAGCTCTTCATCAAGAACTTTGATCAACTCAACTCTTCTTTGCTCTACATCAGCATGTGCAGACTGAACAATAATCGAGTTTGCCAATAGTAATCCAAGACAAAATGATAAAAACGTATTTCTTTTCATAATTACTTACATTCCGATTTTAGCGAGAATACATAGTCACCTAATTCATCGGCCCAGAACTCGCCATTAAAAGTCCAAAAATATTGTTTGTCAGATCGTTGAAGGTGAGCAACGTCCCCTCTCTTTGCATTGGGATCGCGGAGAGAGACGTCATCATATAGCTCAGTTTTTTTCTTGCTTAAAACTTCCAGCTTAATATAACTCATATCTTCAAATGATCTTACAACTTGAGCAGCATTTAGCTGAAGCTGTCCGCGAATATAACTTCCGATAAGATTTCGTTGAAGGCCTAGTGACTCACGAAGGTTGTCATTCAAAGCGCCTTTTAAAGCATCGTTTGGAAGACTTTTTAAGCGCTCAATTTCTTCACGCCCGTCATTGAAAGAGTTATAAAGTTCTAGATAAGCAGGATCTCTTCCAATTTGCGCAAGAGCAGTGCTTAGAATTTTGTTTTCTCTATATTTTCCTTCAGCGCGGTCTTTTACCAGTAAATAATACTGGCGGTAATCCTTCCCTAAAGAATCAATAAATTTCTTGAATCCGATATTGTCATTTTCATAGTTAGCATAAAAATCATCAACCGTTTTATTTGAATCCTTCCAAAGACACATTTCCATATAAGAAAGCGCTTTTAGAACTTCAATTTCAGGGTTAAAAGTATAATTGAAAACAGGTGCCTTATAAGTTACAAGCTTTCCAAGTGTTCTATTGTAGTCCTTCAGATAGAAACTGTTCCATGCTTCTTCAAAAAGAATTTCCGGCCAGATATAAGAAGACTTTGGCAGGTCAAGATAAGTTGAATAAGCTTCAGTATACTTTTGAAGAGCAAATTGAGCGCGAGGAATACCCACAACACAATAGTCTCTTGTAATCTGCAGCTGTCTAATGCGGTCTTTATTGCTTTCTTTTTTAATCTGCGAGTCTGCAACATCAATACATTCTTTGAAAAATACTGCTGCTTTATCTTCTCTCTTGCTGACTGCATACGCACTGCCTTCAAGTAAAAGAGCAAAAGGCTTCACCGGGTGCCAGTCTTCAATTTTTTTATCCAGATATTTCAATGCCTGATCATACTTTCCTAAACGAAAAGCTTTTCTTGCCAGGATATAGCGGATCGTCGGTGCATTTGATCTCTCCAGGATATTTGCCGGCAATACTTCAAATTGTTTTACACCAACTTGAGTAATCAATTCATCCAGGACTTTATCAAGAACTGCATCGTTCACTCTGGTATTTGATGCCATATATTCTTTTACAAAAGGAATTGCACTGAAATACATTTTATCCTGAACGAGTTCAGCGGCCATCTGCGGATAGTGAGTTTTATCACCCACTTGATATATTTTTCTCGCAGCTTGAATTGAAGCTTGTGCACTCATTCCAAATGTCAGCAAGAAAAGTATTAAGCATGAATTTTTCATTTTACTTCTCCATAAATTAGAATGTGTAGCCAAGAGACAATGTCGTATCAAAGTTTGACTTCATACTTGTTCCTGCAGTTGCGATGTTATTTGCACTGTAGTGGACGGCAGTTAAATCCGTTCTGATGTTAAAGCTTTCATTGATATAAAACTTAAGACCAGCTTCCCACATGACACCGCTATGTGATTCTGACGTTTCGATTCCTTCTGCAGCTGCACCGTCAGTAAAACGAAGCTTATTATTTTTTTCTTTTAGCTGAGCGTACCCAACACCAAAAATCCAATCCATATATACAATCTTATTAAATGTATTGATCTTGCTGTAAAACGGTGACCAAAGGAGCATTGCTCCAGTGTAGCTTTCTACAATTCTTCTGAATGGAGTTGTACCTGTACCACCTCCGCCAGAATTGCGGACACCTTTTGCAGTATTATTTTCTTTTCCTGAATTCTTCGCATAAATGGCTTCAAGGCCCCAGTCCTCAGAGAAAAAATAACCAATGCGCCCTTGAATCGAAGTCGCATCAACAAATGCTCCAGAAGTAGTAATACCACCGCCAACGTTCACATACACATGATCTGCTTTTCTGTACTTTCTATTTTGAAGAACGAATACTTCTTTGTCTGGATCAAGCCATGAGAATTCGTAAATGTCTTTTTCATTAGCGAATAAATTTGTCGTAAAAACTAACATGAATAGAACTAAAGAAGCCAAAACTTTTGATTTCATACGCATCCTGCTTTATGAGTGTCATCAACCACTAAGGTTTAGAATTTAATATAATTTTAACACAGGAAGGCCTGCTCGCAACTAATGAGCAGAAGTTTCAGCATAGAGACAAATTGATGAGTATTCACAGTGTGGACAGTGTTTCAAATTAACCTGATTAAGTGACTCAGTCTTTGACCAGTTCTCGAATAGAGATTGCGATATTTGGGCCAGAGATAAGGTTTTGGTCACTAACTTTTTCTCATCAACATAAATCAAACTCAGGGGTATCATTTTTTCCGGAGTAAAATGCTTCAGATTAGCATATGCGTATCCATAACACATTAACTGGAACCAATATGAATCTTCAGTTGCCTCATCTCTTAGTCCCGTTTTGAAGTCCCATACGATAATTTCATCACCACTTTCAAAGACTAAATCCGGTGTTCCTGAAATCATCTGACCGAAAAATAAAAACTTTAAAATTTTTTCACTGATAAGATTTTTTCCTGCAGAAATCTTATTCGCTTCAATGAACGCCCATTCAATTTTATCTTTGTCGTCTTTTATGTCTTCTAGAGACATATCGCCCGTCATGAGCTTTGAAAGAGTTGCATGAACTTTTATACCACGCTCTTTTGATGAATAAAACATTTCTTCCAGTTCAACAATTTCTTCTTCATCCCCTCTGATAAAATCGACAGGGTTGATTGCAGGAGGTGTGATCTTGCAGATATTTGAAAGATAAAACTTAAACGGGCATTGTGATAACTGTGCAAGCTTCGTTACAGATGTGTCTGCAAAAACTCCCAGTTTGCTATTGCCACCCAGAGGAATTATTCCAAGCGAGTCTTTAAGAATGAGAGGGATTTCAACGTTTTGATGATCTATCTTCGGTGAAATCTGAATATTTTTTTCGGTATGTTCTAGATTAAGGCCAAGTCGCATGGCCTTGATCCAGTGATTGGACTCACTGCTTAGCTTCGGAAGTATTTTTTCTTCTTCTTTGATCGTTGCCCATAAATCAATCCATGCCAGGTATTTTACGGCGCGCGTGCATGCTACATAAAGAAGTCTTTTGCTTTCTGAGAATTCTTTCGCTTTATCCATCTCAGCTTCGAGGTAATAGTTAGGCGACTTAAAAAACTTTTTCTGATTGAAAGCTTTTTTCCAGCGGAAACTTTTCGGAAATTTTCCAATGGTCGCCCTGTTCCCCATATTAGTGCCATTGTTATTAATTCCGCCCAAAAGAATAGCATCAAATTCCAACCCTTTTGAAGCATGGGCAGACATGATGATGACACGTTTTGCCCGCCCGCCATTCATCAACTCCAGCGAGTACTGTTCGTCACTTTCACTTGAGAGTAAATGAAAAACTTTAATCGGATCTTCGTTGCAGACTCTGCAGATAGAATCGATAAGTTTGCTGTTTTCCTGGTACTGGGAATTGCTGATCCCTATCGAGTACATCAGTTTATGAAAAGCAAGACGAAGCCCGAGGATTTCAAAATCTCCCAGGAAATTTTCTTCAATGTCTTTGCTCTGAACTTTCAAGTGCAAAACTTCAAACAATGAATTAAGCAAAAAATGTGTCGAACTTAATTTCTTAAAGTCATTTCGATTAAGTTTTAACTCGATCGCTCTTAAAAATAAATTAATAATCGGGTCTTCCCCGTACTCAATTTTTACCTGTGCACTAAAGGCCACTTCATTCTCTGCAAGCAGATCCAGCAAAAGAGCACTTGGTCTCAGTTTTCTATAGAGAACACAAATACTTTCAATATCATCTCTGACTAATAGTACTTTAATCGTTTCATATAATGCTTCTGCTTCATAGAAATCCAGGTCGAGTTTTTTATCACTTTCAAGTCCTGTGATTTCTGTTCTGATTCTTTCAACTTCGCCGCTTTTGTCTTTTTTAGCAGGTACATTCTGCGCTTCCATCAAAACACTATTCGGATCGAGTCCTTCAAACCCTGTTCCCAAAGGAAAAACAATCGTAAAAAAATTATTGTTAAAATCAATGACTTTTCCGTCAGAGCGAAAATTGTTTTTCAGCCAGATATTATTTTGAGTTCCCAACATTTCAGAGGCCTGATTGAAAACCAGTAGCTCGCCGCCGCGGAAACCATAGATCGCCTGTTTTTTATCCCCAACACAAAATAATCTTTGATGATTGTCACCAACCAGATGCTGAATAATTTCGTACTGAACTGAAGATGTATCCTGAAATTCATCCACAATAAAATAATCATAGTTCTTTTTAATTTTTTCCCTGATTACAGGATTTCTCAGACCGACACATACAAAATAATCAAGATCGGAGAAAGCAAAACCTTTTTCGAGAAAATAGTTGTAATCGATAAAATTATAAACTTCTTTAAAAATCTCTACCCATGACCAGTACGTGTCATAGTGATCGATAAAATTAATAAAATCCTCCTGGATTTCTCTAAGCTCTCTCACAAACAGCTTTAGATTCTCAAGAGTTTCTTTCTGATTTTCGTTCATAGACTTAGCTGCAGTAGGAAGCCTTCCGATACTATTGGCCCACTCAGCATATTCTTTAAAATTTTGAGCAGAAAAATTTCCATTTGAATTTTTAGTGGCTTCAAAACTTTGTAGAAAACTAAACCAGCCTTTAGTCTGCTCTTTTGCATCAGCACTTAAGTCCACAGGTTTCTCAAGGGCTTCACTAAGATTCAGATCGCTGATCATTTTTTCGATATAAGGAGCAAGTTCTCTGGCAGCTGTCGTTTTCACAGATGGCTCTTTCCATAGAAGTCTAAGCTCCGGTGATTTATAAATTTCAATCATTGCACCAATCAAAGCTGTTGAGTTTGCTTCAAAGACCTGACTAAGATTATTCGTTTTAGAAATAAACCAAAGATTGAATAAATTTGAAATTTTATTTTTAAATTCTACATTGGAAAGAATTTCAACATCATTGCCTACTTCGGAAAAATACCCCTGACTGATCAACTGATGACAGAATGAAGAAATCGTAGTGATATTCATCATCGTCAGATACTGTCTTACTATATGCCAGAATTCATTTTCTTTTTCGTCATCAAGAATCAAACATAAGTCATCAATACGTTTCATCATACGAATCGACATTTCACCTGCTGCTTTTTTAGTGAATGTCATCAGAACAACTTTAGGAAGCTGGAAAGGTATAACCTGAAGCCACTCACTATGTGGAGTCTTGATTCTTAAGTTGTCCAGCCACTTAATAATATGCTCTATAAGAACATACGTTTTGCCTGATCCGGCACCGGCCGAAAGAATTTTTCCGCCCAGATGATTGATCGCCACCAGCTGTTCAGCATTAGGAGTTTTTTTGGTATTGTTACTCACATGAACCTCCCTTTAAGCAAAAGAGGTTTACTGAACAATAATGGCAGACTTTAGATTCACGAGGAGCAGGAATATAATCGATAATTTGCTGAATATCATTAATAGCTTTCACAATAATTTCCTGTGCAGTCGCCATTGAAGAACTCAAAAGTTTTTGAGTATCATCTGTTTCAAAAATTAAATTAGTATCTGCCAGATCACTCAAGTTTAAATATCCAAATGATTCAATCTCAAAACCTTGATTTCTTAGAGCAAGAAGATAAACCCACATCTGGATTTTTCTGAATTCCATTGTCTCAGTTTTAGTTCCCGCTGCTGCGCTTGAACGCTTAAAATCGATAACAATAATTTTATTATCATTAAGCTCTAAAATGCAGTCTACTGACCCTACAAGATTCCATGGATTAGAATTAAGCTGAACTTCAAACTTAATGCTTCTGCTATTTTTTACTTTCATTAAGTCGATCAGATAAACAATACCATTCCATGAATAATGCATAATCTCATTATAGGCCCTGGCTTTTTCAGTTTCACTTAAAATTAGTTTCCCTGTTGTGAGATGACTATTAAACACTTCTAGGCAAATTTTGCGGTGAAAACTTAAATCAATTTCATCTGATTTATTGGGATTTTTATCAAAGTAACTGGCAATAATTTCGTGCTCCAGGTTTCCAAGCTCATCAGGGCTTAAGCTCGCACGCTCTTCCGGACGATTATCAATTTTATCAATGTAGCTAAAATAGAATTTTTGTGGGCAGTCAATGAATGCCTGAAGCTTTGAAGCAGAATAATTTTTCTGGACAAATGGACCTGTTTTTCTTTTCGGTGTTAAGTAATCTTGAATCTTCTTGATCGAATACTTGATTCCTAAATCAAAATCGACCGCTTCAAAATTCTTTAAAATCTCACGCCATGAAAGATCTGTTTCTAAAACCTGCTCTTCAATCAAAAGTGCTGCCTCTTTTTTTGCAAGAATAGAAAGCAGTTCATATTTATGGAAATGAAAATCCAGACCAGCTCTTTTAATCGGCCCGATGCTTCTCAATGCTTTAGTCATGGCTTCGCTCAGGATCTTCTCATTGGCCCTAAATCCTCCCATGCTTCCTGTTGCCAGAAGAACTGTAGGTTTTTCATCGTCACGAAAATCCAGATCGCTTACATCGAGAAAAGATCTTTCAATATTTTTCTCGAGTGATAAAAGCGACACGCGTGGAGCATTCAGGCGGATTATGACCTGAAAAATATCAAAGGCGAAACTATCTATACTTGTCTGAAATTCAGAATAATCTTTAACTGCAATTTCAGTGAGTTCGATAATCTTATATTTTCGATACTCTCCCTTTTTACTGGCTTCAATTTTTTTCGCCAGCAGCATCCCAAGCATTTCATCGATATTAATTTGCTTTTTTTCTTTCAGGATTTTTTTCAATTCAATAAATAGAATTTCAATCTCTACTGTAAATAAATCTTCTGACGTTTTAAAAAATGACTTTTCTTTCTGTGCTTCCTGGAATGAGACCAGACTTGCCTGAGTACTAGCGAGAACCAGATCATAATTACTGTGCGTTTCAAAAAATTTCTTCAGAATAATATTGGCTTTGCCTTTAGGCAAAACGGCCACTCGGATATTTCCCTTCAGATCATTATCAACAGATTTTTTTGGCTCTTCTTCTGTCATCCACCCGATCCAATCATTAGGAAGTGATTCCTGAAATACAGGTCGTGGGAAAAAAACTTCCACTTCATACTCTTCACTTAATACTTTCAACATATCGATTTGAACACCACTCATGTGCTTAAAACCAATAAACCACATCGCACGGTGAAGCTTTGACTCCGCTACCTTTTTGTAACTTAAATGCTCATCAATGATTTTTTCCTGATCCAGGTAGGTCCAGAAAACCAGAACAGATTTTACGATTACTTCATCGAGCTCTTTAAAAAATTCAGCGAGAAGTTCGAGGTTCAATGTATAGGATCTGAGTTCTGTGAAAAGCTCAAAGGCTTCAAGAAATAATGCAGTTTTCTCATTGGGAAAATAATGCTTCCAGACGGCGGAAAGCTTAATCATTAACTCGGACTTTCTCGAACGTTTGAGTCCTAATTTTTTTAGATGGTCTGAAATCCATTTTGAAATAGTAATAACTTCGAGCTCAGGCACGAGGCTTCTTAAATTGTCCGCGACTTTAGGGCTGGGGCAAATGATAAGCGGGGTATTTCCGGCCTTTAATTGCTCCAGTAAATCCTGATTGGATTCAAAAAAGATCACTTCTAGCACAACGCTTTTCTCCAAGACAAAGCTATGAAACTTTGATAGAAATTATTCTATGCTTCCAGAAAGTCGATTGTATAGTTTTATTGATCAAAAAGAAGGCTTCACGCTGCACTTTTTAGAAGGCCAAAAGTTAATTCATGACTTGGCCGTTATCCACTCTGTGATTGGTGGTGGCTTCCAATATTTCCGTGATGCGATTTTATCATTTCAACCGATGATTTCATTTTTAAAACCTGGAGAAGGACTCGGTGTTTATATTGATTCTGAAGAGCCTTACTTTCGATTAAAAATTGAGATGAGTGAAATTGGACAAATGAGAACTCTTCTTTTACCTGAAGATTTTAATCAGTTTCCCAGAAAAATTTCTGGAAAATGTCGTATTGTAAAACTTCTTCCAGGTGAGCTGCAGCCCTACACTTCAATTATTAATCTTGATGATATTGATTTTCACCAGGTTGTTAACAAAATTCTTATTGAATCATATCAGTCAAACAGCGAAGTTTTTTTGAGCCAGGATTCTGACCAAAGTCTAATGATCATGAAACTTCCTGAAATTAATGTTAATAAAATTCAGACCAACTATATAATGAGTATTGAGCAGTATTGGAAAACAATCGAAGCGAAAACGCATAAACTTTATGAAATGGGCACTACTGAGCAGACAGATATTCAGAAACATTTTGAGAACGAAGGAATGCTTTTCTTAGGATCTAAAGAAATTAAATTCAAATGTACTTGCTCTCGAGAAAGAATGTTTGAAGGCGTGAGATCTTTAGTATGGTCAAGTGGCATTGAAGTCGTTTTTGAACCTCATGAAAAAACTATTGAAACGAAATGCGATTACTGCAAAACCAGTTATCTTCTAACAAGGCAAGAGTTCGAAGGCTAAAACGGATTAATCACATCTGAGTTAAAAATTTTTCCTTCGGGTCTGTAGATTATTCTTTTCATCATTTCAGATTCATCAAAAATTCCGCAGAAATTTTCAGACATTGCACCTGTTGCTAAAACTGGTGACATCAGAGAAGAAGTTTTATAAATGATATTTTTTCCACTTTTTTCAAAGTCAGACCATGGTTTCCCTTGGGCCGGAAATTCAATGGGCAATGACTCTGCTCCGCTGACAATAATAAGAAGCTCAGATGATTTGCTTTTATCAATCACAGAAATTAAGCGGTCTATTTCCTGGAGAGCTTCTTTTGCCAAGCCTATATCTTTTCTCTTTAAAGCATTCTGAAAATTAAAATCACGGACGATCACAAAAGTTTTTGAGTTGTCTTTATTAATCAGATTCCACATTGTTTTAAAATTGTTTGAAAGAGTTGAATAACAAATTCCTTTCTGGCATGAACGATCATAATAAAGTCCAGGTTGAACTGTCGCTCGCGATTGCTCAGGAGAATCCTGATAATGAAAAGTTTTTTGAGATGCACTGGTTGCATCTGGACCCATTTTCCAGTAACGCATTTTCGCCAGATCAATTGTTTTATTGTTTGAGCATCCTAACGAACTTTCCAATGACTGCTCTTTGCTTGCACCGTTTTCTAAAACTCCAACGCTGTAGCCTATATCCTGAAGATATGACCATGTTGGTAGGCTCTCGTAATCCTCACATGTTCCTTTGATATTTTTTGATCCGTTGATCTGCGATATAAAACTTTTCGCTGCATCCGGGCGCAGCTGATAAAGATTGTAGTTCCACATTTTCCCTACGCAATCCACCTGCTCCAGGTTCGTTTTACGAGCGGCTTCAGAGACATTGAATCGTAAAAGTGGGATATGTTCTTCAGAAAATCCTGCAACCTGAATCCATAAAACCCGTTGAGGTCTTTCTGAATAATTATGAGATACCATATTCAGTGTTTGAACTCTTGCACAGCTCATAAGTAACAATGCACACAACGGAATTAAAAATCTATTCATACAAACGTTCCAAGAAATTGATACTGAATTTTATTATGCCCGAATTAACTAAATTTCTCATTTAATTCTTTTGGATTCTCCTCTATTCTATATTTGAACAATACATTAATAGTAGATCATTTTACTCTAGAATTTTTAAGGGGAATTATTATGGGAGATGTTGCAACACTCGCCACCAGAGAAATCATGTGGAACATTCCGCATTCTTTTAAACTCATCATGTACGCAATGCTTTTTGTGAGCATTGGTATTTTCGTTAGAGGAATGTATGGAAAATTTATGTTCATTACAAAAGATCAGGGGTTCACAGGCCTTCATAATCTTTTGCCAAAAGAACTTAACTGGACAAAGTTTCTTCACACCTCTCTACTGACAGGAAAAGTTCCTCGTTTTAAATACGTTGGTTTCTTCCACAGCTTAATTTTTTATGGTTTTCTTGTTCTGTGGGTTGCAACAGATGTTGTTGCTATTCACTATGATACGCCGTTGAAGATCTTTCAGGGACAGACATATATAATTATTTCTTTCCTGGCCGATATCGCGGGCCTCATGATTCTTGTAGGGATCGGCTTTGCTTTCCATCGCCGCTATATTGTAAAGCCTTCTTACTTAGCTGCCACACGACCAAAACAAGAGCTTTTCATGTATGGAATGCTGATCAGTTTAGTTCTTGCCGGATATTTGATTGAAGGATTAAGAATTTTAGGAACTGGAATGCCTGCTGGTGAAGCCGGATGGTCTCCGGTCGGATGGGCGCTTGCAGGACTTTTTGGACATGCAGGATTTTCAGATGTGTTCATGGCATATGGCTATCGCTCACTTTGGATGTTCCATATGCTAAACACAATGGTTTTTATAGCGAGTATTGCATATTCAAAATTTTCTCACATCATTCTTCTGCCTTTTGAAGCACTGGTGACTCCACCACGCCGTGGGGCCGTTTTAATGCCGATGAACTTTGAAAATGAAAATGCTGAAACATTTGGTTTAGGAAAACTTTCTGAATTATCAATGAAAAATAATTTTGATTTATTAAGCTGTGTTGAGTGTGGCCGCTGTACTCAGGTTTGTCCTGCCAATCTTGCTGGAAAAATTCTAGATCCAAAAACGATCATCACTAAAACTCGCGACCTTGCATATGCGACTGCTGCCAAAGGTGAAAAAGATGCCGAGATCTGGGGAGACACTCCAATCTTTTCTCCAAATGAACTTGATGCATGCACAACTTGTGGTGCATGCATGGAAGAATGTCCTGCGAATATCGAGCATGTTAATATCATCATGGAAGCTAAACGGTATAAAGCTTTAACTCTCGGTGATATTCCTCCTGCAGCTGCAGATGCTATCAACAAAATTAAAAACCAGGGTAACCCATGGGGAATTGCTCAACACGATCGTTTCAAGTGGGCAGATGGACTTGATATTCCTGTGATTGAAGCCGGAAAAAAAGTAGATTATCTATACTATGTTGGTTGTGCTGGCTCATACGATGGATCGAACCAAAAAGTTGTAAAAGATACAATTTCTTTGATGAAAAAAGCCGGCGTCAGTTTCGCAGTCATGGGTAAAACCGAAAAATGTAATGGTGATCCTGTAAGAAGATTCGGTGACGAGTATTCATTCAACGAAATCGCCATCGAAAATATCGCAAACATGAGACAGTATGAATTTGGAAAAGTTGTCACTCACTGCCCTCACTGTCTTCATACAATTGGTAAAGAATATGGAAAATTCGAAGATGGGGCTTTCGAAACAGTTCATCACACAGAACTTTTAGCTGAGCTGATTGATACTGGGAAAATCCATCCTTCGAAACCAATCAATGAGGAGCTTACTTTTCACGATCCATGTTATTTAGGTCGTCACCACGGTCAGTATAGTGCTCCCCGTGCAATTTTAAATTCAATACAGGGATTGAAGCTTAAAGAAATGGTGAGAAGCAAAGATAAAGCTCTATGCTGTGGAATGGGTGGAGGAAACATGTGGTATGAACTTCCGGAAGGAGAGCATATCGCGAATAACCGACTTAAAGACATTGGTGAAAAAGAAGTTAACAAATTGGCGACAGCTTGTTCTTATTGTATGATTAACTTTAATTCGTCTAAAGCTCACGTTAAGGAAACGGAAAACCTTGAAGTTGAAGATATCGCTTCCATTCTGGCCAAATCAGTTTTGTAAGATAGCCATGCTTATATGCCTTACCAGTATATCTGGTAAGGCTTTTTCTGAAGAATCAAAAACTCCCGGAATAATTGAGAGCCTTGAGCGCTTGCTTGACCTCCATAAAGACCAATATCAGAAAAATAAATCAAGCATTCAATCCAATCTTAAAGTAGTCTCGGATCTTACTTCGTATACTGACATCAAACTCGACCCTCAGTACATGAAGTCGATTATTTTTCACTCTGACGAGCGTTTTTTAAAGCTTGCCCAGAAAAACGAATGTTTTTTTCTCTCAGTTCTTGAAACAAATCTTTTTAAAACAGCTGAAGGAAATATCGACAGCATTCTTATCGCCTATAAAAATAAAGATGGCACAACCAGTTCTGCGACAATGCTGAAGGATGATTTTTTTGACCAGATATATAAAAAGAAATGTTTAAACAATAGAGAGTATTCAATTCTCTTCAGCGAAACCAATACGCAAAAAACAGTTGAAGGAATTAAGTTCAGCATCCCGAGAAATAAATCTGAATGCAGTAATATTCACAAAGAATGGCTGGACAATCCATTTACCCCTTATCTTTGCCGTATCCAACAGCTATTTAAAAAACCTGGATTAAAGAAGCAAGCTGACTTCTACAAAGAGCGCATTCCTCTTATGCAGAGAATTTATTTAGATAACTTATGTAACTCCATTAGCAACCCTGAAATGTTCTGCATGAATTATTTAAAGAGTGATGTATGGAATAAAATTTTAAACTCTGAGCTGCCTGATTACAAGATGAGCTACAAGTGCCAGCAAATGTTTAATAAAAAAGAAAAACTTACAACGCAGGAAATGAAAAACTGCGCGAGTAAGCTTGCGAGCGATAGTACCTTCTGCGAAACGCGCGGAAATCTTGACTACCCTTCAAATTTTCCTCTTCAAAACTGCAATAATATTTCACTAGCACTCAATAAATCAAAACTTGTTAATGATTATCATGATTGCCCGGGAAATATCGACAATGAAGCCCTGACTAATATTCATAGGATCGTAAATCACTTTGCTCCTCGTAAAATCGTGACCAACAAAGAGACTTGTAGCGGTGAAGCCAATTACACACTCGCAAAACTTGATCTGGAAGTAAAACATGAAGCAGGCTGGCCGCTGAAGGTTTGTTACCTGAACCGTATTGATAATAAGCAGGCATGCACAACTTATATTCCAGGCTCACGCGCTGGTGAGCCACTAAGCGAAGACCAGGTTGTTGCAAAAATTTTATACACACAAAAAGGTGCTCCTCAAAAAACGACCTGTAGAATTGTAGATTCAAAAACCTACAATCCGCTTCGCTCTGAATTCAAATTTGGATGTTATATCGTCTATAGTGCCGAAAGCTGCTCAGCAGTTTCATGCGATAAAAAAGTTATATGGGAAGAAAAACTTCAGCCTGACATCAAATTTACAGGTATTCCTATTTTTGATTATTTTCCGACAAACTTCATGAGTGAGCGCTACTCATTCACAAGTCTTATTGATGAAGTAAAAAGAACTCAAGAACGAGTGATCAAAAATCTTACTGATCTAAAATACTACCTGGATAAAATGCCCAATGGGATTATCCACGGAATTGGTTGCGCTGAGGATATGCTTCCCGAGCAATTCCAAAGAATCGCCATCAATCAATGCCATCCGATGCCTTTTATCATTGACGGCCACATTGAAAAAAATAATGAAACACTTTTGGTGTCACGCCTTGCTATAGATGATGTTCACACTCCTCGATTAATAACATGGCCTCATATATTTAATGCTGTGAGTGCTTACCAGGACCTTCAACCGTTGAACACATGGACTTTGAATGGCATTAAAAAATAATTTATTAATGGCATTGGTCATATTTATGACATCATCAGTTCAATCGAAGATTATTCTGCCAGAATTGTTGGCAAAACAAGCCGTGAGTAACATCCGTTACCTGAGCCAGGATGGAAAGTTTACTTACTATCAAAAACGCTCGGGTAGTCTGCTTTTTTCCAGCAACTATAAAGTTTTTGAAATGGTTAAAGGTGAAATCGGAACTCAATACACAGTGATCGGAACTCCTGCGAGAAAAAAAATCATTGTTATGCAAAATGAAACTTTTCATAGTTTTTATTCATTAAGAGCAAAGGAAAAAATCTTTCTGGTGGATTTCGGCGGAACAACACTTAAAGAAATGGGCAAAGGCTCTTCTGCCAAACTTCATCTGGATGATACGTGGCTTTCATATTATGACTTTTATGAAAAAACTTTGTATTTTGAAAATACTACAAACACAGCATTAAAATTCTCTATAAAACTTAACAATAGAATTAATCCTTATTTTTCTCCACAAGTGATCATGAGCGACGACAACACCGTTTATTATACTGACTTAAGCGAAACAGGTGCACCCGGACTTCTTCAATTCAAGCGCAATCTCTCAAAAGCAGAAATAATATTCAAAGCATCTACCCCAATGGTTAAAGCTGAAATCTGTCTGCATAATGACAACTTAATCCTCGGGATTTTTGGAATAAATTTCTCAAAAGAGGGGTCGGTGATCTCTAAAGCCAAACTCCCAATGACAGATTTTTCGAAGAGAGAGTCTATTTACACCTCTTCGGTCAATGATATTGGTCAGCTAATTTGTGACTATGACAAAAGTAATATTACTTTTATTAAAAATTACGGGACAACTGAAGTGGCCAGCACGGATCTTGTAGATCTGAATCCTGAAACCAAAGCACTTACTCCTCTAAGTGAAATGAAAACTATTACAAGCATTATTAATATGGATGGAACTTTGCTAGCTCTCGATAAAGGCAAATATTTTATTGTTAAAGGAACACTGGATTACAAGAATGTTGACTCACTTAAGGCACTTCCGCCTTCTGGCGCAGCAGAAACCATAAAACAGATTGATAAAAAATGATTAAACGATTGAAGGCATTCATCGCTACTATCACAATTGTGTTTATGTACAATTCGAATGCTTATGCTCAGAAAACAATTATTGGGACAAGAGAAATGCCGCTTGAATTAAATCTTCTGATCGATAACTACCAGGCCATGTCACCTGAGAATTATGCAAAAATTCTTCCGATAATCATGAATATTGATATTTACGCCCGCAATATGACTAAAGAGGATATTTTCTTCATTGGCAAAATAGAAATTTATAAAACCCTGCTAAAAAACTACGATGCTCCAATAAAATTACCGGTTGATGGAACAACCATTGCAACTCTTCATGCGGCCCTCGCTAAAGCAAACGATAACTTCACAAAATGGTTCCTCCAGGCTTTATTAAAGGACTCTCAGGATTTGATCGATAGCCCAGTTTACAAAGAGTATTTATTACAAAAAAACAGCAACACAAAAATTGAAAAAGTCGAATATAGAAAGCTGGAAAAAAAAGCTGAACTCCTGCAGTATTGGATTGCTAAAATTAATCCTGAATCGCAGGACTATAGTAACACTTTAAGGAACGACCTTGCCCCCAAAATGCTGGAGGCTTTAAAAAATATTCAGAACAGCTTTTACTTTGTGGCCAAAGAAGCCAACCTTTCTCCAATGCCCCCTGCTCTCAAAGATGAAACCGAACTAAAGTTTTTTGCTGTGAACGATACAGCTCCTCTGGCCTCACCGAGAGCAAAAGATTCAGATTCATCAAAGTCGGTTGACGATATTCTCGCCCCACTTACCGATCAGGCACCTTCTGTTCTTCCACGGCCGAGTCAGGAAAATTGGCTGGAAGATGAAAATGCTCCTGCTTCACTTCAAAATCTTCCAAAACCTAGCAATGACGCTGACTGGTTACAAGACTTCTAACTCACTTTGTGATAACTTTTACCTCTGAAAATACCCATTTTCGCAAATGACTTTTTTGAGGATTTATCCATGGCGCTTAATAAACAGCCCTACCGAGGAACCCGTGACTTTTTTCCAAAAGATAAAAGAGTTCGTGACTATTTGTTTTCTGTAATGACAAAAACTGCTGAGAGCTTCGGTTACGAATCTTACGACGGTCCATTATTAGAAGAAGTCGAACTTTATAAAGCAAAATCCGGTGAAGAGTTAATTAACGAACAAATTTATTCTTTCGTCGATCGTGGAGAAAGATTTGTCGCAATCAGGCCAGAGATGACTCCTACGCTTGCACGCATGGTTGCTCAGGTTCATCGTGAGCAAAGTAAACCGTTGCGCTGGTTTTCTATTCCCAACTTAATGAGATACGAAAAACCTCAGCGTGGAAGAGTGCGTGAGCACTGGCAGTTAAATTGTGATGTATTCGGAGCTCCAGGAAGAATGGGTGAAGTAGAAATACTACAAGTTGCTGTTGAGCTTTTTGAAAATTACGGTGCGAACAATTCTCACTTCGAAATTTTATTAAACGATAGAGCTATCGTTGATGCTGTTTTCAAATCAATGATGAAGACAACAGATGAGCAGACTTATCGTCTTTATAAAATTGTTGATAAGGCAAAAAAAGTAAATGAAGAAGGCCTGAAGAAAATGGTCGGCGAAGTTGGATTAGACTCGCTTGCTGAAAATATTTTTTACAGTTATCTACAATTAAATTCTTTTGATGACGTCAAAACCTTCCTTGCAAAAAATGGACAGTCTGAAATCGCAGACCTGTTTAATAACTTTATTGAACAAACAAAGAAGACTGGATTAAACGAATATATTACTTACGATCCAACAATCGTAAGAGGACTCGACTACTACACAGGAATTGTTTTCGAAATTTTCGACAAGCACCCTGACAACCGCCGTGCTCTTTGTGGTGGTGGAGCTTATGCCAATCTTCTACAAATCTTCAACGAAGACCAATTGTCTGGGGTAGGTTTCGGTTTAGGCGATGTAACGTTAAAAGACTTCCTGGAAGTTCATAACCTTCTACCTAATCTCGAAAATCCAGTCAACGATGTCCTTATCACTTTCCAGGAGGATGATGGATTAGATGCTTCATTGAAACTCGCACGAGCTCTAAGGAAAGAGGATCTTAAAATTGTTACTAGCCTCGAAGCTCTGAAATTCAAAAAAGTCTTCCCGACAGCAGAGAAAAAAGGTGTCCGTTTCGTCACATTAATGGGAAGCGATGAATTTGCAAAAAATCAAATTCAACTTAAGAACCTGGAGACGAAAGAACAACACACACTGGATTTAAATGATTTTGAATCAATACTGAAAATAATCAAGGCATAGTTATGACAACACCAATTGCGACTGAAGATATCTCAATAACCTACTCTCCAACGGAAGTTGAAGCAAAATGGTATAAAAAATGGGAAGATGGAAAATATTTCAAACCCAAAAAAGGTAAAGCCAATAAATCTTACTGCATTATCGTTCCTCCACCAAATGTAACAGGAAAACTGCACGCTGGTCACGCTCTCGACATTACAACTCAAGATTCACTGATCCGTTTCAAAAGAATGAAAGGATACGAAACTTTATTTTTACCCGGACTAGATCACGCTGGTATTTCAACTCAATCAGTAGTTGAAAAAATGGTATTTGAGCAAGAAAAGAAAACTCGCCGCGATTTCTCGCGCGAAGATTTCGTAAAAAAAATCTGGGCATGGAAAGAAGAATACGGTGGCCATATTCTCGATCAACAAAGAGCAATGGGTGCAAGTTGTGACTGGGACTATTTAACTTTCACACTAGATAAAATTCCCAACATGGCCGTAAAAAAATTCTTTGTTGATATGTACAACCAAAAATTAATTTATCAAAGTGACTATATCGTTAACTGGGATCCAATGCTTCAATCAGCAGTCTCAGACCAAGAAGTTAACCACAAAGATGTTCAGGGTAATTTCTTTCACATCAAGTACGCGATCAAAGGCTCAGATGAGACTCTAGAAGTAGCAACAACAAGACCAGAAACTCTTTTCGGGGATACAGCTGTTGCTGTTAATCCAAACGATGAACGCTACAAACATTTAATCGGAAAAATCGCTATTATTCCTCTATGTAACCGTGAAGTTCCAATCATCGGCGACGAGCACGTTGACTTAGAAAAAGGAACTGGATGCTTAAAAGTAACTCCAGGTCACGACTTCAACGATTTCGAAATCGGTAAACGCCACAACCTTCCAATCATCAACATGCTGAACATTGATGGAACGTTAAATGATTACGGAATGGAATTCAAAGGCTTAAGTACTAAAGTGGCGCGCAACGTAGTTTCAAAAAAACTAGAAGAGCTTGGATTACTATTAGATAAAAAAAGTCACATGCATCCGGTAGGTCACGGAGAACGTTCAGGTGTTCCAATCGAACCAATGGTTTCGAAACAATGGTTCGTAAATGTTAATCATATGAGTAAGCGTGCTGTTGAAGCTGTTGAAAATGGCGATATGAAATTCTATCCAAAAGAATGGGAAAATACTTACTACTCATGGTTACGAAATCCAAAAGACTGGTGCATCTCCCGCCAATTATGGTGGGGACATCAAATTCCAGTTTTCTATTGTGACAATAATCACCAATGGGCAAGTGAGAGACACGAAACAGAATGCCCAATATGTAAATCAACTAAGGTTCACCAAGACCCGGACGTTTTAGATACTTGGTTTTCATCTGGTCTATGGCCGATGTCGACACTTGGATGGCCAGATCCAAAAGCGATGGAAGAGAAAAAATTCTCAACATTTTTTCCAACAACCGTTTTAATTACTGGGTACGATATTATTTTCTTCTGGGTTGCTAGAATGATGATGATGTCTCTCCAAACTCAAAATCAAGTTCCTTTCACTGACACTTATATTCACGCGATAGTTCGCGATAAGCTCGGAAGAAAAATGAGTAAGTCATTAGGAAACGGAATCGATCCATTTGATATAATTGCTCTATACGGAACAGATGCTTTTAGATTTGCTCTGGCATCAGGTGCCGGTTACAACCGTAACATCAATCTGGACCCTGAAAGAATCGGCGGCTTTAGAAACTTCATCAACAAAGTATGGAACGCATACCGCTTCATAGCTCCACATCTGGCAAATGGATCAGCTCAAATTGCAGACATGTCAAAACTGGATCACCATGAGCGCTGGATTCTTTCAGAATTAAACTCAACTTCAAAAATCATGAATGAGTCCATGGAAGTTTATCGTTATGACGAAGCCTGTGCGGCCGTTTACGCTTTCGTTTATGACAAGTACTGCTCATGGTTCATCGAACTTTCAAAAAATATTTTAAACGGTGAAGATGCTGCTACAAAGGCCCGTAGAATTTCTGTTCTAAAATTCGTATTTAAAAAGATGCTGGCACTTCTTCACCCTGTCACTCCATTCATCACTGAAGAATTATGGTCATATCTAAAAGATGCCAACGAAGATCTTCTGATTGCTCAGGAATACCCTGAGTACGATTCGAAATTGGAATTCAAAGAAGACCAGGATCAAATGAACAAGTTCGTTGAAGTTGTAACAAGTATCAGAAACCTTCGCGCCAGCGTTAACATCAAACCAAAAGATGAAGTAAGTGTTGAGCTCTTCACTGACAATCAGGACCTGATTAAATACTTCCGCGCCAACCTGATCAACTTTCAGGAACTCGCCCGAGTAAAGAATCTGTCTGTCGGAAACAAAGAATTAAACCGTCCCAATAAGTCGATTGTGAACGTTCTGACTCACACTGAAGTCTTCGTTCCTCTTGATGGAGTTATCGATTTAAAAGAGCAAGTTGCGCGCTTAGAAAAAGAGCTGGCAAAAACCAATGCTGATTACCAAAAATATGTTTCAAGAATGAATAATGAAAACTTTATGAAGAACGCGCCAGAAAATGTTCGAGCTGAAGTTATTGAGGGTGAGCGAACTCTAAGAGAAAAAGTACAATCACTCGAAGAAAACCTAATCCAATTCAGATCGTAATTTTAGACCAAAAAAAGGCTCCCCAAGGAGCCTTTTTTATTTTCAGATTATGAAATCTTTAATTTCTTTTTTAGTGCTTCGAAAGTCTTCTCTTCACGAATCGCATACATCATATTGCTCTTGATCTTCTCATTGGAAGAATAATATTTCTTGACCGTCTCAACATCAATTCCAGCAGTCTTTGCAGACTCTTCGAGCTTGTTGTTGAAGTCAGTTTCAGTTGTTTCAATCTTAAACTCTTGGGCCAGATGATCCAACACAAGTCCTGATCTAACTTGGAACTCAGCCTTAGTGTGAATATCTGCTTTCCACCTTTCGAAGTATTCAGCAACCATTGATTCATTGAAGCCTTGAGACTTAAGGTTCTTAGCAAGATCATCCTGAAGATATTTTTCCTGATTTTGAACAAGTGTCGCAGGGACATCAAATTTATTTTCGTTGACAAGTTTTTCAAGAATGTCTGAGTGAAGTTTTTCAGCAGCAGTTCTTTCTTTTTGAGCCACTAATTGCTTCTTATTTTTTTCGTTAAAGTCAGCAACAGACTCGTATCCGAATTCTTTTGCCAGCTCATCATTAAGCTCTGGGTATTTTTTTTCTTTGATTTCCAGAAGCTCAACTTCGAAAGTTACTTTCGCGTTTTGTAGATCAGAAGCATGATAATCAGCTGGGAAAGTTAATACGATATTTTTCTTATCACCCTTCTTTAAACCAATCATTCCATCTTCGAATCCTGGAATAAATTGCCCTGAACCTATTTCAAGAAGGTATTCAGAACCTTTCATGTTTTCTGGTTTTGTTCCATCTGGCTTAATACCTTCGAAGTTAAATACAGCAAAGTCACCTTTTTTAAGAGCGTGAGTAGTTGACGTCACTTCAGTCATTTCAGCTTTTGAACCAAGATAGTTGTTAGACATTTTATCCATATCATCTTTTGAAACTTCTGCACTTTCTTTTTTGAATGAGAAAGATGAGTAATCACCAAGTTTGATTTCTGGGAATACTTCAACAACAGCATCGAAAGAAACAGATTTACCTGCATCGTATTTTACGTTTTCGAAGGCCGGGTATCCAACAGTTTTGAATTTTTCTTTTGTCACTGCTTCGAAAAGTTGTGATTGAACGAATTGATTAAGAGCATCTGATTGGATTTGTGGCCCGTAAACTTGCTCAACCATTGATAGAGGAGCTTTG
>JACMRM010000025.1 GCA_014376445.1 Bacteriovorax sp.
CTTCTAATGAATTTTCTTTTAAAAATTTATCTATGTAGGTGTCGATGGAGTGATCCTTGATTTTAGAATTTATTTCAGAATACTTGCTTGGTGTAAGTTTTATTAAAATATCATTTTGGCCTGGCGTAAGTTCAAAGTATTTATTGTTCGACAAAAGGCTATCTAGCAAATCAAAATCCAAACTTACTTTTAGAATACCTATCAAATATTTAATAATTTCTGCTTTGTTTTTTTCCTCATTGTTGTTTTCATAAAGAAATTCACATACTAAAGACGTAGTGATCTTTTTTAAATCATTAGCCTCTCTATCATTTAACAGGCAATTTAGCCTAAACAAATCAAACTGTGTATTCATCCAGTAGTCTATTAATGTGGTTTAGTAATCCAAGGGAAGTTATGGAATATTTCTAACTTTTTTAGCAATTCCACTTTGCACCATTATTTCTCTCTACTAGAGTACTGCCCCTTTACAGACTTTTCATTTTTGACCCAACAAAAATTTAAGCCATGAAAGAACAACAATTAGAAGCATTGGAAGAACGGACTACCAACAACCGCAAGATCGGAACACCAAATGTAAAAGGTCGAAAGTACAAGGGTAATCCTCACATGAAGTTGAAAAAGGTCAAGACCGAACCGAGACAAAAAATCCGGCAATTGCTACGGTCATCCATTCCACTGGAAGAACTGAGAGCCTTAAAAAATGTCCAGCAAAATTCCACCCCACATCAATAGATCAATCAAATTTAATTTCACCATTTAACCGAGGTTCAACAGCAGCTTCGAGGGTAGCTTTCAGGCAAACGTGGGTTCGCAGCAAGATGGATTTTTGTAGACAAAAACATCTTGCCATCCTTACGGCTGGGGCATTCACTCGGAACTCGTGATGCCTTAAAACTTTTGAATAAGCGCCAATGTCAAGACCTAAAAAAGCAGAGCAAGAACAATTTCGACACCTGATCAGGGTGCGTGTAAATGATGCAGTTTATGAGCGTTTGACCAAGCTACAAAAACAAACAGATTGTCGTAGCATTTGCGAAATGGCCAGAAAGATACTATCAGGTGAACGCATTAACGTGTTTCATAGAGAAGCGTCTTTAAACGGACCGATGGAAGAGTTAGCATTGATAAGAAAAGAATTGAAAGCAATCGGCATTAACATCAACCAACAGACCCATCATTTCCACATCAGTGAAAATTCCAATGAACGAGCATTCTTTGTTAGTAAGACGGCTACTTTGTACAAAGGTGTAGATAACAAGGTTGATCAATTGCTACTTATCGTTACCAAACTTGCAGAAAAATGGTTGCCAAAATAGCAAGCGGAAAAAGCATCAGGGGAATCCTGCATTACAACGAGGATAAAGTTGAACTTGGCGAAGCTACACTTATTCTGGCCAGTGGCTTTGCAGGCGATATTGAAAAGATGAACTTGGTACAAAAGCTAAAAAGATTTGAGCATCTGACCATGCTGAATGCAGCTGTCAAGACCAATGCGCTGCACATTTCTCTAAACTTCGATGCTTCCGACAAGCTAGACAGCCAGAAATTACAACAGATTGCCGCTGATTACATGGAGCGTATTGGATTTGGTGAC
>JACMRM010000211.1 GCA_014376445.1 Bacteriovorax sp.
AGGGTCAAGCTTAACGTCGGCCAATTCGTTTTTTAAGTTGTTGAAAAGCTCTGTATTAAGAGTCTTAATGATGACTTTGTTACCAACTTTCGTGAATTGAAGCTGGTCTCTTCCTGTGAAAAGGTTCCATCTAAGGTATGTTGTCGCTTTTTCCTGATCTAATAGTGCTTGAGCACTGGCACTATTTGCCAAAGTCAAAGAAAGAACAAAAAAAATCGTCAAAAATTTGAAGATTTTTTTCAGTGGGCACATTTTCACGAAACATCCTGTTCGCATCAAATTGTCCTAGCGGTTAAATACTGTCGTCTTCATCCTGAAGTGACTTGTTTTTAGATCTTACCTGTTTTTGGATTTTTTTAAAGGAAAATTTTTCTCACAAGCAAAAAATGCCGGTCAAATTGTTGACAAAAGTATCAAACAATCTATTTACAATCATTTACAAAAATCTTCTAATAGTAGGGTAAGAAAGTATTAAATTAACTCAACTGTTTTAGACAACTTTATGAAAAAACTATTTTTATTGCTTGTTCTTGTCACGGCCTGCTCTTCAGCAGACAACGGCGCTTACACTAAAAGTAAATTAGTTAAGGACAATCTGACGAAGTCCATCGCTGCTCCATGGATTCCAGTTGAAGATGAAGGATCCGATCTTGCTTTAAACAACACGATAACAAAAAGTTTTTTTCTCTTTAATAGTGCCTGCAGAAAAAATGAACTGAGTAACTTAAGCGTTTTGACAAATTCGATGCTTGCTGGAATCAACAACGTTGAATACATCGAAAAAAAGCAGATTAATTTTCAGGATCGTGATGCTTCTATGGTTATCGCCAAAGGATCTATCGACGGAATCGAGAGATACTTCCGTATTCTGACGACACAGAAAAATAACTGCATCTATGACTTCGCTCTTATTGCTACCAGTATGGCGAACTTAAATCATGATTCAAACGACTTTAATAATTTCTCGCAACTTTTAAAATTAAATTAAAATGAAAACTCATCTGCAATCATTGATCGACGAAAGAATTGAAAAGGCACGCAGCTTTTTTATTTTTGTCGGTGAAATTTTCTCGCTCTTTTTTCAGACAATCAAATGTACATTCAGCGGAAAGTTTTATACTGCCCGCCTGATGGAGCAGATTAACCTGCTTGGTTTCGGATCAACATCTATCACTGTCGTCATCGGTCTTACGATGGGACTTGTCATGACATTAAACTTTGGATACGGACTCACAAAGTTCGGCGGAACACTTTATGTGCCTGCTGTTGTCTCACTTTCTCTTGCCCGTGAAATGGCCCCGCTCTTCACCTCCCTTTTGGTTGCAGGTCGAGTAGGCTCTGGTATCGCTGCTGAAGTCGGTGCCATGAACGTTAATCAACAAGTGGATGCGATTCGCGCACTTGGTACGTCTCCCATAAGAGTATTGGTTGTTCCTCGCTTCTGGGCGATGGTTATTTCACTCCCGCTTCTCACTGCTCTATCCTTTGCAGTCGGGATCATCGGAGGAATGATCGTTTGCAAAACAGAATTCGATATCATACCTGGCTTTTATCTTTTTAAAGTTTTCTCAACTGTAAAACTTCATGACTACGTTTCAGGAATTGTGAAGTCGATGGTCTTTGCCGGAATTATCACTATCTTTGGCTGCTATAAAGGACTGAACACAAGGGATGGAACAAAAGGTGTTGGTATCACCACAACCTGGGTAGTAGTAACGGCTTCAATATTAATTTTAGTGACTGATTTTTTTATTAGTAAAATTTTCCTGGTTATCTGGAATTAAAATGACGGAATCAATTTTAGAATTAAAAAATGTTCATAAAAGCTTTGGAAAAAATAAAATCCATCGCGGTATAGACATTACTTTAAAGAAAGGAGAAAGCCTTGGTCTCCTCGGTGGATCTGGAACAGGCAAATCAGTTCTTTTACGATCAATCATCGGGTTGGAGCGAATCGATCAGGGAGAAATCCTTTTCCACGGCGAGCGCTTCGATCACTTGAAAGAAGATGACCTGACTCCTTATAGAATTAAAATCTCTTATTCATTCCAAAGTGGCGCTCTGTTTGATTCAATCAACGTTTTCGAAAATATCGCTTACCCTCTTTTTGAACATACAAACTTCAGCTACCAGCAGATCAAGGATAAAGTCCGCGACATGCTCAAGCTTATCGACCTTCCAGGTCGCGAAAGTGTTATGCCCTCAGATTTATCAGGTGGTATGCAAAAACGCGTAGGAATGGCCCGTGCAATGATCTTAAGCCCTGAAGTACTCCTCTATGATGAACCGACTGCAGGACTCGATCCCGCGAACACGTTAAATGTCATTGCTCTGATGCAAAAACTGAAAGAAAAAGGTCTTGCTTCAATTTTTGTCACTCACGATATTCCTTCAGCACTCTCCCTGTGCGACCGCATAGTTGTTCTGCACGAAGGAAAAATTATTTTCAACGATACACCAACCAAATTTCAAACTTCTTCCGACCCGATCGTTAATAAGTTTAATGTGCATAAGGATTAGTATGTTTAAACCAACTGACAAAAAAAATTATCTTATCTCAGGAATGTTCATATCAGCACTTCTGTTAGTGGTGATGATCACAGTCTTCATGCTGAACAAAGAAAATCCATTTTTCAGCAGCAAAGTAAAAATCATGACTGAAGTAAAAAGCGCTCAGAGCTTAAAAGAAGGTGCAGCCGTTCAGTTAAGAGGAATCAAGGTTGGAAATGTTCAATCAATCGAGTTCAAAAATCTGAGTACTCTTCAAATCACTCTGGGAATCACTGCTAAATACCGTGAATGGATTAAAAAAGACTCAGAAATTACTTTCAAAACTCAAGGGGTTTTAGGAGATAAATATCTAGAGATTGGAGGCGGTACAGATGAGTCTCCTGATATCGAAGAAGGTGATGTCCTGTTAACAAATGAAAATTCTCAACTCGACCACATCATGACGAAAGGTGAAGACCTGGTGGTCGCTGCTGGCGGCATTTTGAATAAACTGGATAAGATCATGGGTAATGTAGAAGAAAAACGCATCGATAAAATTCTGACCAATCTGGAAAACCTGACAGCGAATTCAAACAAAGTCATGGTTACTCTAAACGATAAAAGCTTTGCTCAATCAATTACAAACTTAAAAACATCAAGCGACTCTCTTTCTAAAGTCTCTAAAAGAATCGAGGAAGGCCCGGGAACTATGCATGCGCTTATCTTTGATCAGGGACTTCACGAAGACTTGCGTGCCCTTTTCGGCGGAGCTAACCGCAGTAAAGTTTTAAAATACTTTATCCGTGAATCCATCAAGAAAGAAGATAGTAAATAGACCTGTAAATTCTTCAAATTATCTTGAGCAAAAAGACTCACAGGCGTGTAACTATCTCTTATGAAAAATCAGGTGACGGAATTTTTATTTTTAGCACTACTTTCAAGCTGCGGTGTAAACCCA
The DNA here is from genome assembly GCA_014376445.1 of Bacteriovorax sp. Classification (GTDB taxonomy): domain Bacteria; phylum Bdellovibrionota; class Bacteriovoracia; order Bacteriovoracales; family Bacteriovoracaceae; genus Bacteriovorax. The sequence continues at coordinate 3,449 of JACMRM010000211.1, forward strand.
GATAAAAGCGCATTAATTTTCGCTAGCGGATCACAAAGCGGAGCTGACCAGATCCAGATCAACCAGTCCCAGGAAACAGATGCAGCTTTCCTGGCAATCAGAAAAAAACTTATCGATGTAAGCTGTATCAAATGCCATAGCTCAACTCAAAAAAGACACAGCGACCTTACTTCGAGAGCAGTCGTTCTTAAAAATGCAGACGACATGATTTATCGTATGACAGATGCATGGGATATCGGAGTTGATAACATGCCTCCGAAAGGAAATCCTGTTGACCCTGAAATCATCAAAGAATTTAAAGTCTGGAAGTCGGATGCACAATTCGCTAATCTGCAAAAAAGCCTATTTGAAGTAAGCTGTTTAAAATGTCACGGTGCCGGCCAGACGAGACATGCTAACCTGACTTCAAAAACAATCGTGATTGAAAAATATGATGATATTATCTACAAAGTAACGAAAGCTTTCGATGAAAGCAATAAGCCCATGCCTCCAGTAGGAAAAGGAAAAAAGGTTTCACCCGAGTTGATTAAAGAATTACATAAATGGAAAGAAAGTTTATAAAAGGCCCTCACATGAGGGCCTTTTATATTCTATTTTACGATTTCATATTTAATTACTTCAGTCTGCGGTTGAGAATGACATGTATCATTTGTTGTTTCAGTTTCAACAGATAGATCTAAATACTTCTCACTGATCTCTCCATAAGTCATTTCAGATTTAACCTTTAAAGTTGCTTTAAATCCATCTCCACAACCAGATTCCCAAACATCAGCAATCACGGCTTCAGCTGTAAAGTTAACTCTATCTTCGTTGTGACGAGAAGTTTCAGTGATAGTTAGAATTGAAGGGAATCGATCGTAGCTTACAACGATAAGTTCATTACTTGAATTTGATGCAACAATTTTATCAAGGCAAAGACGTGCTGGAACTTCTCCGTAAACAGGAGTTGTGGCCTGGTAGCATGTGCTACCGAAAGCAAGAACTGGTATAGCAAATAGAGCTGCGATTAAAGATTTCATAATTCCTCCAATTTTTAATACTGGAGGTCTTATAGCTTAACTTTATGATTTTTTTGTGAAAGTTTAGTTAAGATTAAGTTGAATCATCTAATTTAACTGTTGAACGAAGCCTTTTTTCTTCATTTTCTCAATTAACGTCGTGCGATTCATCGAAAGTAACTTAGAGGCCTGGTTCTTATTCCCGCCTGTCACTTCCAGTGCCTGGTTAATTAACGAATCTTCAATATCAGACAGTAATTGTTTCAAATCCACCCCTTCATCAGGAAGTGCAATGATGCTCTTATATGAATCAAGATTCTGTGGAGCTGCTTTTAAAAATTTCGCTGGAAGATCAGAAATTTTAATCTGGTTTCCACCTTTTAAGATAACAAGTCTTTCAATTAAGTTTTCAAGTTCACGAACGTTTCCTGGCCACTCATAAGTAATAAGCAACTCAAGTGTCTCGTCATCGAACTCAATACTATTTCTGCCGTCAGCAGATACAAACTTAGATAAGAAATAAGAAATCATTAACGGAATATCTTCGCGTCTTTCACATAGGGCCGGGATCTTTATAGGAATAACATTTAAGCGGTAATATAAATCTTCGCGGAAGTTTCCTTCAGAAACTGATTCCTCTAAGTTTCTGTGAGTCGCTGTAATAATTCTTACGTCGATCTCAGTCGCTTCATTGCTTCCGACTCTTTCAATCACACGACTTTGAAGTACACGTAAAAGTTTTACCTGAAGAAGAAGCGGCATATCCCCAATCTCATCTAAGAAGATCGTTCCTCTGTGGGCCATTTCAAAACGCCCTTTGCGACTTGAGATCGCTCCAGTGAAGGCACCCTTTTCATGTCCGAATAATTCTGACTCTAAAAGTTCAGAAGGAATCGCACCACAGTTTACTGAAACCATGTTGTGAGCTTTTCTTGGCGAGAGATTGTGAAGAGCATTTGCAACTAACTCTTTTCCAGTTCCAGACGAACCAGAAATGAAAACAGTTGAATCACTCGCTGCTACTTTTCTAATACGTTCGAAAACTTGTTTCATTGATTTAGAACGTCCAACCATTCCACAGAAAATATCGTCGGCCGTCGGAGCTTCAATTTTAAATTTGCTTTGAAATAAATGCTGGGCCGGAGTTTGCGAAAGTGGCTGATTCACTTTTCCCTGAAGAGCATCGTTATTGGTAAAAACTGATGTTGGAACATTTAGTTTTTTTGTAAACGCCTTCGTTACCAGGTCACTTAAAATATCCAGCTCAAAAGGTTTTGTTAAATAATGAAAGACACCTTTTTTAGTCGCATTGATGGCCGTTTCAATTGAAGCGAAGCCTGTCATTACAATCGACACGAAATGGTGTCCACGCTCTTTTAAAAGATCGATAAGAAGAAGTCCGTCTGATCCACCAGCTTCAAAGCTGATATCTGTGATAAGGCAGAATGGAGTTTGGTTGACGACAGTTTCTGTTTTGATTTTTTTATCGAGCTCTAGAAGGCATTCGGTAGGTGTGAAGAATAAATGGACGTTGAGATTTAATCTTTTCTCAAGGTACTTTTTGATGGTCGTGCCGAGCATGCGATCATCTTCAACCAGATAAATATCCGGAAGCTTTACTGAGTTTGTGACTCCATTCTTCGCTGAGTCCGTTTGCTCATATGAAGTATGGAGAAATTGAAAATCATTCACTCTTCGCGTCCTTGAAAGAAATTTTGAAAACGTTGTTTCTAAAAAACAGGTTAATCATTAAGCCCGTTGAAAAATGCTACCAATCATCTGGGGTCAGTGTCAATTTCTCAACATCCGAGATTGAACATGGCAATAATTTCCGATTGAATGTGTAGGGTACTGTAACTAGCTAAAAACTTGAGTTAAATTTTTTACTATTCCGTTTGGTCCACCCATGACGAAATATATCGCCACAGCTGTAAGACAAAATAAGGTTATTCCTACCCAAAAATAAGCGATATCCCGATAGTCCTTAAGCCAGAAAGTATAAGCGAAGTGAAGACTAATAAGTCCGAATGGTACTGCCCAAAATGGAATATATTTAGCAATGAAAAGAATGATGTCGAAAAAATTCATTATTTGCTTATGGCCGTTGGAGTAATAGTTTGCGGAGGCGTGGATGGTTGTTCGCGAGGATCAAATTTTGCTTTTCTCTTTCCATCGAAATTTTTATCAACAACTTGTCCTGGAGTTTTTGTTGTCACTGCACTCATGTTGTTATTGCAGGCCACAGCCTCCAGACTTTTTAACTCATCCATGTCTTCGTCATTGGCAGAATACATACATATTTTAACGGCCTTGCACTGATCTTTTAAAATATCAGAAACCGCTCTTTCAGTGACGAGTTCTTTGCCATTCACAAGCGTTGTAATGGTCGTTGGAACATTAGTGTTGCAAGTTCCATCAAGCACAGCTGGAGAACGCGAATTCACGGCGTGGGCGCTGATAGAAAGTATAAATGTGAGGAAAATAATTTTTTTCATCTTAATAAAATGTTGCCACGAGGGGCTTGAAGGAGCAAGTAGGAAAGCAAAGACCTGTTTATGACTTAATGGCCAGTTACAACGCTTTAAAAAAACGCATAATCAGACAAAAAATGCAGCCGAAGCTGCATTTTTATTATTTTTAAAAATTCAAGAAATTGAACATCGTATTAAAGTTCGTTTGATTGGACTAAAAATGAGATTTTAACTCTTCAAGACGATCAAGTTTTTCCCAAGGAAAGATATCTCTACCAAAATGCCCGTAAGCAGCAGTCTGCGAGTAGATTGGCTTTAAAAGATCTAATCTTTCAATAATTGCTCTTGGTTTCATATCAAACATTTGATTAATAACTTGTGTTAGTTTTTTGATTTCAACTTTTTCTGTTCCGTATGTTTCAACAAGAAAAGAAACTGGTTGAGCAACACCGATTGCGTAGGCAACTTGTACTAATGCTTTTTCAGCAAGACCAGCAGCAACGATGTGCTTAGCAACGTGACGAGCAGCATATGCAGCAGACCTATCAACTTTGGAAGGATCTTTTCCAGAGAAAGCTCCACCGCCATGAGCACCATGACCACCGTATGTATCTACGATAATTTTTCTTCCTGTAAGACCACAGTCTCCCATTGGCCCGCCGATAACGAATCTTCCAGTTGGGTTTATGTAAATTTTAGTTTTGTTGTCGATAAGGTGAGCAGGAACAACTTTGTTGATTACTTCTGCTCTGATTCCTTCTTCAATTTGTTTTAACGTCATTTCTTCTGCGTGCTGAGTAGAAAGAACGATAGCGTCTAGTCTTGTAATTTTTCCGTCAACGTATTGAGCAGAAACTTGAGTCTTCCCATCTGCGCGTAACAATGGAAGAGGACCATTCTTGCGAACCTCAGAAAGTTTTTTTGCAAGTTGGTGAGATAGATCAATTGTTAATGGCATGAAGTTAGCTGATTCATTACAGGCGTAACCGAACATTAACCCTTGATCCCCAGCTCCTTGTTCAGTGAAAGTCCCAGATCCTTCGTCAACACCTTGAGCGATATCCGGAGATTGTTTTCCAAGCACAACTGAAACACCACATGTAGTAGCGTCGAAGCCTTTATCTGAATGGTCGTAACCAATTTTCTTAATTGTATTTCTAACGATTGCCTGAAAATCTACGTTTGCGTTTGTCGTGATTTCTCCAGCAAGAACAACGAGGCCAGTTGTGATTAAAGTTTCACATGCAACTCTCGATTTTGGATCTTGAGTAAGCATAGCGTCCAGTACAGCATCTGAAATTTGATCGGCCATTTTATCGGGGTGACCTTCAGTAACTGATTCCGATGTAAAGATAAAGTCTTTCAACATAACATTCTCCAAAAAATACTCAGGTAAATAAATTTTACCTAAACAAATAATACTCTAGTGTATCCGGCCAATATACACTCGGGGTTTTCAAAGATCAATAAGAGGCAGTAACTATTTTATAGGGGCAAAATAACGAAAATAATGTGGATTGCGGTAATAATAAACGAGTTTGGGATTGTTGAAGTCTACAACATAGATTTTCCCCTGCATTTCCACTGACAAATAAGTTTTTTTCTTATCGGGGATTTCAAAGTTTTAGAGGAATTTATAACGATCCTGCTTGAAGAGTCCTGCAAGCTTTTTAAGGTTTTTGACTGGTCGTCCCGGAACTTCTCCCAACGGTTTAAAGTCATCCCAAAGTGTATCCATATCAATGCGCCCATACATACTGACTCGAGAGTAATAGCGCAGGGCCGGAAAATCTTTGCGTGGTTTATTCAGAAGCTCTAGAGCGATACGCCCATTCTCGCGTCTCAAAAACTGACCGACTTTCGTCATGTCCGGACAGTAAATGTGCTGATTGCCTGGCATATAAAAATAAGTGAAAGAGAACTCACCTTCTTTAAAAAGAACATTTAGCCATTTGCTATCGCTTAGTTTTAATTCTTTAGGCAGATAATCCATCAATGCATCGTTTTTTCCCATCATCGAATAATATGGATCAGAGTAGCGGTTGATAACAACCTGAGAAACATCTCTTCTCTCAAGAGCATCCGGTGCATCCGAACGCCCGACTTCAGAATAGAGAATCGTCTCCATTGCATAAAGATACTGATAGAGTTCAGATTTTTTTGCCCAGAAGCTGTAGGCTTCAGATTCTTTTTTCAAAACAAATTCTTTTAAATTTGCCAGCGAGCGGGCACGGTCTTCTAAAATAGTATTGGCATCTGTTGCAACTGTTGTGTCACTCGTTTTGATTTTTTTTCCATCGGCAAGGTCCTGGTAAAAACTCAAACTTCGCTCTGCTCTTTTGGCCCATTCACCGTAGCGATTAACAAGTGTCTGTTGTCCTAAATCCAGAAGATTTTTAAAATTTGTAAGTACATATTTAAAATCTGATCTTTCATTTTCAGTAAGGAACACGCGATCCCTATCTTTACTGATTGAAATATAAAGTGTGTCAAAGGCCGCGCGAATAACAGAATCATTCCGCGAAAGATTTTCGTCGTACGATCCGTCCTGCACAATTCTTCTATAAAGATAAATTGAGTTGGCCTTTGCTCTTGGCTCTTTCAAATTTACACTTTTATATTTTTCATATTCAGCACGAAGGGCAAGGTGATTCAAAGGAAACTTAAAACTTAGGAGATAAGGGGCTTCAGCTTTTAAAGTTTCAACTTCCTTCATCATTTGAACGAACTGTTTTTTTGCCCGCTCTTCAATGTCTGCTTTCTGCTCTTTAGTCTTGGCAAAAAAATAATCTTTTTTTGCTTCCTGAAGAACAATAACTTCGTTTTCAATTCTTTTTAATGTTTGCTGAACATCTTCAAAATTTTTTACATTTTTAATTTCATCGCCCTGTGCTTTAATCCATGCGATTTTTTCTTTGATCAATGGAAGAATGGTTTTAACTGTTTTCTGATCGACTTTTTGATCCAGCAATACAGGAATGTAGTTACCGTCACCGCGGTATTTTACATCGAGGTCTTTCTGGTTTTGTTCCACTCCAAGCCCGCAGGAATTCTCTGAAAATTCTTTTTGAATTTTTAAATACTCAGTCAGAACTTTCTGGTCGAGCCGGCCCTTCCCCCATGACGGGAGCGAAAGAAAAATAATAGCAGCAAGGATAATAGTTTTGTGCATTCTTTATTTTGAAAGATTTTTAACGAAATCAGATTCCCAAAGTCCCAGACATGTTCCGTTGCTTAAAATAAGAACGACATTTTCCTGGCCGGTGATTTTTTCAATCTCAACCATCAGCTCAGAGAGCGTACCGACAACACTTCCAGCTCTTCCCGATTTTTTTACACCGTCAACAATCTTATAGATATCTAGATCGCCGACATCTTTTACACTTGTTGGTCTTGTAGGCTTTGTAAAAATAACTGAAGCAGCTCTAGATAAGGACTCTTCAAATTCTTTCTGGAAAATCGCACTTCTTGCAGTTGCAGAGTTCGGCTCCATAATAACGTTAATTTTTTTCCCGGGGTATTGAGTAATGATTCCATCCAGAGTCAGCTCAACTGCTCTTGGATGATGAGCGAAATCGTCAATCACGAGAGCTCCCTTGTAGATCCCGCGCACTTCCTGACGGCGTTTTACCATCTGAAGATCTTTAATTGAGCTGGCGATCTGGTCTCTTGTAAATCCTTCTGAAAGCGCATAAATAATTACGGCCGCAAGATTGGCCACGTTATGTCTTCCGATCAGATTGGTTTCGAAAAGATAGGATTCTTTATTTAAATTTAACTGAAAACTTGTCCCATTAGGTGATGACTCTAAAATTTTCGGACCAACATCTGACTTCTCTCCATATTTTATCCAACGGTTTTTATCGCCGTCTGAAAACTCTGCAAATAGTTCATTGGCAGCTACATAATCAGAGCAGAAAATAAATTTTTTATCGATGTGAGGAATCGCTGCTCTAAACTGATCCTTGATTGCTTCGACTGATGCAAAAATATCAGCGTGGTCAAACTCCAGTGAAGTTAAAATAAGATTGTCAATTGAGTATGAACGGAACTTTGAAATCTTTTCAAAGTATGCTGAATCATATTCATCTGATTCGATAAAAAAATATTTTCCACTTCCAAGTTTTGAAGAAGGACGGTTTTCCATGACTCCACCGATTAAATATCCGGGAAGTTCATTTAATTTTTCAAAAACCTGAGTCGCTAAATAAGTTGTTGTTGTTTTGCCGTGAGTGCCGGCAATGCCGATAACATTTACTTCACTTAAAACTAAAGCACCGATTGAAGTTGGAAATGAAGCAAACTTCACACCTGACTCCTCAATAATTTTTGCATCGGCCCCGCCGTTTGGAATAACGTTTCCGACCACAATCAGATCAAATTTACTTAAAAATGTCTGATCAACTTTGTCTAGTTTATGAAGTGGGATGCCGGTCGATTCTAAATATGTACTCATCGGAGGATAATAATTTGTATCGCCACCTTCAACATCAAAACCTTTTTCTTTCAACAAACAAGCCGCCGCTCCCATACCTGTTCCGCAAACTCTATAAAAAAACACCCGCTTAATATCTTTTTGAAGCTTCTTCAGACCGCTGTAGTCAAGTTTATTGGCTAAATTCATGATTGATCCTGTCAGGTAATAGAGTAGCGTTTTTAAATCTTAACATATTTATAGCTAAAACATAAGCCAAATGTTGCCGATGATACTGGGAGAAGGAGTTGGTTTGTGAAAAATATTATTCAAATTTTATGCATTGGCGCGATGTTGATTTTCAGCAGTTGTTCAACTGTTGTTGAGAGAATGCCGGCAGAAGCTGATAACAAGATTTTTAATCAAGCTTTTTCTTTTTCTGCAATTGAGACTTCTGACTATAACTTTGAAGAAGAAGTTAAAAAAAATGCCAGCCTCTATGCCACTTCAAATGAGGGAGGAATAAAAAGAGTTGAGCAGATTAAAGTTAAATCATTGCCTGAAGGGGCAATCTTTAAAGTTGAATTAGGTTATGAAGAAAAAACCGGAGTGATGTTATATAAAATCCATTCTACTCCAAAGGCTTATAAAGACATTGGGGCATCAAGTGCAGTCATGAACTTTGTTATTAATCTTCTTCAAGGACCTCTTGGCGACGGCTCTGCAGGTTATGAATTATATTATAATGCCGAAGCCGGGGATCCGATCGCACTGGATAATGTTTTAAAATTAAGAACAATTGCACCGGCCCAGCAGCTTTCGCAAATAACGGTTTACAACAACGATCCTCTTTATAAAGAAGGTCTGAAAGAAGTTGAAGCTGCCCGTGAAGAATTAAAAGATAAGATTACTCTATTCAAAAAGAAACGTGTTGCTGCCAAAGCAAAAAGAAAATCTCTACTTAATACTCTTGATAAAGCTCCGGAAGGAAAACAGTTTCGTGTACTAGTGGCAAAAAATGACCGTAAAGGCGCAGCTGAAATTCTAAAAAAATATCTTCCATGGGAAGAGATGGCCCCTTTTGAAAAACAATATTGGGAAACTTATCTGGATGTTATGGCCAATCCGGTTCCGCTTGATCAAAGAGTTTTGATATATAGAGGATTAAATAGTGACTATATCAACCGTGGAATCGTCAGCGGTAAAGAGCTTTCAGAAAAAGAGGCCATTAAAACAGACCGTGCATTTATCATGTCATCGGGGATGATAAAGAATCAGGGATCCTGGAACAGGCGACTGCGCACGCTGGAAGCTATGAACGATAAGATCATAGCAACTATCGGTGGTAATGATGACTATGCTCAATCAATAAGAATTACGACCATGTTTAATAACCACTCAGTTAATCCGCAAGGCAGCCCTTTTATTTCGTTTACTTCAAAAATCGGGGTAGCAGAAAGTTTCGGGCTACAGAGAACTTCTTCATACCTGATTGATCCAAGACTTTTAAGTTTTAACTACGCCTCCTCATTTACCAATGAAGTTGAGTACCTTGTACCAATTACAACCTTTCCGGATGAACTCATTGCGATTGCAGATGTTAATCTCATGCATGAAGAAGATCCTACAATGGATAACAGAAAATATCTTGAAAAGAAACTGGAGCAACACATTGTCGATACTTACGGCAAAAGCGAAAAAGATGCTGTGATCACGCGAATTAAGAAAAACTCTTATCAGTTTTTCAGATTAAGAGATGATCTTGCAGCAGACGTTAAAGGTCCCGCAGCAGGGCCTGCCAACCTGAAATTTTATAAAACGTTTTTAACTAAAGATGATCCCAAACCAGCTCTATCGCCTAAAGGAGAATTGACCTGCAAGGATCTGATCGAATTATTCTGGGTGGTCGAGTAATGAAACTCTTAAGTTTATCACTCATCATATCTCTCATCATGTCTCTCTTTATTTCGAGCTGTTCGAATTTGCAATTCGTACGCCCGGGCATTGCAACTGCTTCGCAAAACACACTGCGCCTTCCCGCTTCGAACGTTGATGAGATTACTTATTACCTGTCAGTAGATAAATTTAAATATTATTTAAATGAATTCTCAGTTGCTCAGGAAGGAAAAATCCCTGATGAGATAGTGGTCTATCTTAGAAATATGAGTGTTGAGCAGATCATGAAAATAGATCTAGATCATGACCTGCTTCTGGATGCAAATAATTATGATAAAATGATTATTCAGATTCTTAAAGACGAAGACCTTTTAAAAGGAGTCACTCAGACTCAGTTAAAATGGAATTATAACTTTTTCAAAAATAAACTGAATGAAGCTTTTGCTCTTGCTCCGAGCAAGCTCGATATCAATCTAAGCCTGCCGAGTAAAGCAAACGATATCGACACTGGAATTACAATTAAACCAGAAGAGCTGGCACCGGAAGATATGACTCTTGATTCAGGCCACTACATTTCAAACCGAACAACGCGTGCTATTTTTTGGGAAGCCAACGAAAACAATCGTCCTATTGAATTCCATCTAGGCGATAGCCGCGAATTTTTGAAAGAGTTGAAAGATAAAAATGGTAAAATACTTTTTGAAGTGAAGCCATTTGCAAAAAACTATAACAAGATCTACATCATCCAGTATCCTGGTGAAAAAACTTATCGTTATGCGATTACGAACATCGGTGGTAAAGATCGTCTTGATCACTTAACACACCAGATTTCACTATCAAATCTTACAAACGGAAAACTAAAAAACAAAGTTCTGGTTAAGGGTGATATTAAAAAATTTCACGCAGCTAAAACTGAAGAACATGAACTCCAGCTTCGCCTTCTTCCTCACGCTGACAGAGTTATCATCGGACAAAAAGAATCTATCGACGGAAAGTTTAATCTTTTCTGGAAGAAAGAAGCGCTGAAAAATCTTTATGCTGATGACCAGGCTTATTTTCAGAAAGTTCTTGAAGCCCTTTCTGAAAAGGACAGAGCTAAATATTTCCAGATGATGAATTCAAACAACTACGAAGCAATGTTCAAGGATAAAAAAATCCTAGAAGATACTTATCTTTTATTTGAAGATTTTTTTGCAAAAAACCCTGGTCATCTTCCTGCAAAATTTAAAACCTATAACTACGACAACTTTACCGTTGAAATGTGTGACTATGTGTTTTCTGACAACGGAAAAGATGTGCGCTGGCGCGTGGTCTCGAATGTATGGGGAGATGAAGTTATTCCTATCGCGCAGGCCTTAAAAAATACCGGTAATACAAACGTCACATACATGGGAACGGCAGGTGCATTCGCAGATAAAGGATATAAAGTTGGTGACCTCGTTGTTCCAATTGCAATCCGTGATAATGCAGGAACTGAAAAAATGCTTTCACAGACAATGAAAATTGAAGGCGCAAGATACGGTGGAATTGTTGAACACGTAGGATCACCATTTGAAGAGGATAATGCCTGGCTTGCAAAGGCCCGTGCACAATCTGACTTTGTTGAAGTTGAGACATCATATTTGAGAAGAATTTTCAACGGGCCTAAGGATAATATCGAATTTTACCTTCTAATATCGGATATTTTAGGAAGTGACACAGAAACTCTTGCACACGCGACCAGCGGGAAAAGAAAAAATGCGCAGAACAAACTTCTGGCAGAGCTTTTTAAAAGAGATGCTAAAAATGCACCTTCACCTTTGAAAGTAACGGCCGTGACCCAGATAGAGCGTGCCAAGAATCTTGTGCTGAAAGTACTGGAGAAAAAAACGCCTGCCTTCCGTTATTATGTATTTTCAAATTTAAAGAACACTCAGAATCTTACAGAAAAAGATGTACTCACTTTTGCAGAAAAGAAAGTTGCCTTTACAGACTCATACCTGATCGACCGTCTGGTTAAAATCAGCGAAGTGATTCATGAGCTTAGAAAAAGCTATCCTGAAGCCGGTGAGTTCGATATCGCCTTCTCAAAATCGCTTATTTTAGGAACATGGAACCCGAAAGAAGATAAATTGAATATTGTCATCAAAGCAAAAAATTCCCAGGCGCAGAAAGAAATTGAACAGGCCTTCAAAGACAACCAGAAGTTTCTGGACTCAATAAAATCTTTTGCAACATTTGAGTCAAGAATGGCAATTGATGATCCGAATATAATCTGGATGAAGGTCCCTGAAAAAACAGATCCGGACTTACTGGTAAAGCTTTACGCACATGCCGGATTTCAAAATGCCGGCCTTTATAAAAACATAACTTATAACGGAAATATTACTCTTGATTTTTTACCGACTTCCAGGACAGAAAACCCTCTCGAGGCATTCTATCAAGGAAAAGGGTTCGTTGCCCCGGCCAATTTAAAAGAGTCCGGTGGAACTTGTATGGAAGCGATGAGAAGGCTCATGCAGATTATATAGTACTCGGTCAGGGAATTTGTATGAAACGCTATGGGCATTGTGCCTTGTTTTTAACATTCACGGTGATTTTTTTTAGTTGTGACAATAATGTTACAATTTCTCAAAAATCATCTCACTACGACCCCCGCATCCATCTAAGATCGGTCGGTGCGAATGAAAAACTCCCGGCGGGTGTTAGAGAATTATTGAATCAGGAATCCGCAAAAAATAAAATGATTCCAAAGTTTCCTCTTTCGTATTACCTGATTCAGGAAGGCGATGTTAAATTCCTTCGCACGAAATATTTTAGTCCGGACATAATTGAACAGCTCGATTCTGAAGTCAGTGGGGAAAGATATTTCAAACTTTTCGTTCATCCTGATTCAGATGCTGCCTACACTTTTTTAAAACACGGCTACAGATATATCGGTCCTGAAGAAACTGAATTTTTCGCCGCTCCAGTACCAGGCAATAAAACAGTGGTCGTATGGAACTCAAAAAATATGAACAAGACAGCTTTTATTGTGAAGACAATGCTGGATGAAGGTACCATTCAGGAAATCAGCACCCGCTTTCCTGCGTCCGTCATAGCGACTCCAGAGATGGCGAGCCTCCTTTTTAAGCGTAAAATCAGGGGTTCCAGCGAGACAATTCAGGGCCAGCAAATCACTGCGATTCCTCAATTCTAGATACAAAACCTATAATAATAACGGCCATATCTAATTTTTCATCACACATTTTTTAATGCTCCTATAATTCGTCTACAACAAATTCTAATTGGAGATTTTAAGAAGGCATTTATCTTGGGACTTTTAGTTCTTACAATTTCAGCTAACGTGCATGCAGATGCAGAAGCTCAGGTAAAGTCTGATTATTCATTTGAATACAACGAAATAGTTATTAAAACTTTAACTCTTGATGAAGTTAAAAAGCTAGAAAATAGACAAGTTGATATTATTAAAAAAAATGGGGAGCTAAAGCTTTCCATTTCTATTATGTCCGCCAAATGGCAGCTCCAATAGTTTTTCTCAAGGTCGTAAGCCCTGATCTTTCATACCAATAAGTTTGAGTCGCATTCGTTAAAATTACTGCACCTTTCTGCTGTTCAGAATCTATCCAAAACGAGGTTCCCGTGAACCCAAGATGTCCGAAAGTTTTAGTCGTTGATCCTTTTCCAGCCAGCGTATTTTCGGGATCCATAACATGATCAAACCCCATAATAAAGCGAACTTCATTTTTATGCGTCTTAAACTCTTCTTTCATTTGATCAATCATAGAGACCTGCTTATTTAAATTAATGAGCGACCGGCAAAGTCCGTCCACGGTTGCAAACAACCCTGCATGAGAAATAAATTCACCGATATTATAACAATTATTATCGTGAACTTCACCGCTGATAATATGCTTATTCCTCACTCCGTATTCCGGAGAAAAAGCATTCACCGGAATTTCCGTCCAATGAGTCATCTCAGGATCAAAATAATACGAACATAAATCTTTTAAATTTTTTCCTGATTTTTTCTCAATCTCAAGCATGCATCTTAAAGAAGAATAATCTGAATAGAGTGTCGGCGATAATTTAATATCGTACTCCATCAAAAACTCTTTCCATCCTTTGTTTGAAAGCAGCCCACCACTGGGAAGTCCTGCCATATGATTCAAAAGAAGATTAGCATTATCATCAAATAACTCTGGCAGCTTCAATTTCACTGCAGAATTTGTCAGTGCCTTTGTAAGGCTTGCAAGATCAAAATAAAGATAGGGTCTAGGTGAAACAACATTGCCCGCTGAAATTTCATAAGTTTCATATAAACCATTTTTAAAATCAATTATTCCGACTGCAAGTGAATCAAAATGCTGCTGCCTTAAAAGGTCTAATCCTAAATCTATTAGTTCTTTTTTCATAACCATAAGCTTAACCGTTTTTTTTATTTGAAGCAATTTAGGTTTGAGTTAACATGGTCATATGAAAAAAATTAAGGCCATTTCCGGCTCCTTAGATCTGAATCAAAAAACACACTTGTGCTTCATGCAATCAGGCACCATTTCGCAGAAAAAATTCAGATCGATATTTGCGATGGTCTTGGTTCTCTGCCCCACTTTAATCCCGACATAGAATTAAGCTCCATCCAAAGTGTAAAGCACTATCGAGAAGACTTAAAAAAAGCAGATTATGTCCTGATCTCCACACCTGAATATGCTCATGGGATTCCAGGCAGCCTTAAAAATGCCCTCGATTGGGTTGTAGGGACCGGAGAATTAATTGACAAGAAAGTCGGCTTGCTCTTTTCATCAAGCTCGGAAGCTCTATTTGTCCAAGAACAATTGATAGAAGTAATTAAAACAATGTCTGCAAAAATTGACCGGAGTGTATGCCTGAAAATTTCAGGTGCGGAACTCACACCTGAAATTATTTCTTTGATTCAAATTCTTATTTCATAAGTTTTAAAACATTCAATCCATAACAATGCGTGCGCGGTCTTAATGTCCTGTAATCATTATTTATCCGCCTTCATGATTTCATTGATAATTTTTGTTGCAGCTTCAACGGTATCTGAGACTGCTACGATTTTTGAATGAGGAAATTCCACAATATTATTAAGTGACTTTTTTGTTTTCTTAGAGGCACTGGCCCGAGCTTTTGCTGTCACAACTTTTTTTACATCGTGCTGAACATGATAAATAAAAGTGACTTTTCCCTCTTTGGTAAACATGCGGGGTATATTTCCTTCGCTGATTACATAAATTGGAGCAGACATGTATTCGCCATGTCTCAAGGCCATAACTATTCCTTTAGAATGAAGAATCACAACGTTTTTATTTAAAAATAAATTGTATTCACTTTTCACATTAGCAGAAGTTAAATTAGCACTCGTTGAGGCCATCGACATTTCATCAGAAATATTTTTATCGATTGTTAATTTTTCACCGGTAAGTTTTGTATAAAGCTCAGCGCAGGCATTGAAACCTTCACAAGTTTCAGCGTAAGAATTTAAAGAAACCAACATTGATACAAAAAGAAAAATTCTTAACATCGTATCCTCCATGAAAAATGCCGATCCCATCCAGTGGGTCCGGCATCCATAAATTATTTTGTATTCTTAATTGCTGCTTGTGCAGCTGCCAGTCTTGCGATGGGCACACGGTAAGGCGAGCAAGAAACATAATCAAGTCCGATCTTATGGCAGAACTCGATTGATTTCGGTTCACCACCGTGCTCTCCACAAATACCAAAGTGCATATTCGGGTTTGTTTTTCTTCCTTCAGTTATTGCGTGCTTCATTAAGAAACCTACACCATCCTGATCAATTGAAACGAACGGGTCACCCGGCATTAATCCTTTAGACACATACTCTGGTAAAAACTTACCAGCATCATCACGAGACAGACCAAAAGTTGTTTGAGTTAAATCGTTAGTACCAAATGAGAAGAACTCAGCGTGCTTCGCAATCGATCCGCCCATGATAGCTGCACGAGGAAGCTCGATCATTGTTCCGATTTTATACTTTATTGTTTTACCTTTTCTTTAAAGACTCTGTTGATCTCAGCAATTGCCTGATCCTTAAGAACTGTGAGCTCTCCTTCAACTGCTACCAGAGGAATCATGATTTCTGGAAGAACTGTAATTCCTTTATCAGCACAAATCAGGGCCGCTTCAATGATGGCCTTCACTTGCATTGTATAAATTTCCGGGAACGTTACACCAAGACGACAACCTCTATGACCTAACATCGGGTTGAACTCGTGAAGCTGCTCTCCGCGGTTTTCAATCGCTTTCATATCAAGACCGAGACTATCTGCTAGTTCTTTTTTATCTTCATTTGAATGAGGAAGGAACTCGTGAAGAGGTGGATCTAGCAAACGAATATTTACCGGAAGATTATTTAATACAGTAAAAATTCCAACGAAGTCAGATCGCTGGAAAGGAAGAATTTTCGCCAGTGCTTTTTCTCTGTCTTTTACAGTGTTAGCGAAAATCATTTCACGAACGGCAAGGATTCTGTCTTTTTCGAAGAACATATGTTCTGTACGTGTCAGACCAATACCTTCTGCACCAAACATCACTGCGACTTTGGCATCTTCAGGAGTATCGGCGTTTGTACGCACTCCTAATTTTCTAAATTCATCTGACCATTTCATGAACGTTGCGAAGTCATCAGTGATCGCTGCATCGATAGTTGGAACGAAGCCTTCGATAACTTCTCCAGTTGCTCCATCAATAGTTAATGAGTCTCCTTCTTTAAAACATTTTCCATCAACAGTTAAAGTTCCTGCTGCATAATCAATCATAAGAGCCGAGCAACCTGCGACACACGGCTTTCCCATTCCGCGGGCAACAACAGCTGCGTGAGAAGTCATCCCTCCGCGAGCTGTTAAAATTCCTTGAGATGCGACCATACCTCCGATATCTTCCGGAGAAGTTTCCTGGCGAACAAGTAAAACTTTTTTACCTTCTTCATTTAACTGGTGAGCACGTTCACTAGAAAAAACGATCATACCTGCAGCAGCCCCCGGTGAAGCTGGAAGACCTTTCGCAATCATTTTTTTTACTGCTTTAGGATCTAGTCTCGGATGAAGAAGCTGGTTTAAATCTTCAGGGCCAACTCTAAGTAGAGCTTCCTGTTTTGTAAGAGTTCCTTCAGAAACTAGGTCAACGGCAATTTTAATTCCAGCTGCTGCTGTTCTTTTTCCGTTTCTAGTTTGAAGAATATAAAGTTTTTTATTTTCAATCGTGAACTCAATGTCCTGCATGTCTTTATAATGTCCTTCCAGTTTTTTATAAACGGAAGTCAATTCATCAAATGCTGCCGGCATTGCTTCTTGAAGTGTTTTGAAATTTCTATTTGAATCGTTTTTAGAAAAATCGTTGATTGGCTGCGGAGTTCTGATCCCAGCAACAACGTCTTCACCCTGAGCATTGATTAAATACTCGCCGAAGAATTTTCGTTCTCCAGTAGAAGGATCACGTGTGAAACATACACCAGTTGCACAGTCGTCCCCCATGTTTCCAAAAACCATCGATTGAACGTTTACTGCTGTTCCCCAATTATGAGGGATGTCATAAATTTCTCTGTATTTCACAGCTCTTGGATTTCCCCAAGAATTAAATACAGCAGAGACCGCTAACCACAACTGCTCCATTGGATCAGTTGGGAATGATTCACCTGATTCTTCAAGAATGATTTTTTTGAAAACTGTTACCAGCTCTTTTAAATCACCTGCAGATAATTTTGTATCTTCATGAACACCGCGAGCTTCTTTTAAATCTTCAAGTGTTGCTTCAAGAAGTGAAACGTTGAAGTCCATTACAACGTTCGCGTACATTTGAATGAAACGTCTGTAAGAGTCCCATGCAAATCTTTCGTTGTTCGTTAATTTAGCTAAACCTAAAACTGATTGATCGTTAAGACCTAAGTTTAAAACTGTATCCATCATCCCCGGCATTGAAGCGCGGGCACCAGACCTAACTGAAAATAAA
>JACMRM010000212.1 GCA_014376445.1 Bacteriovorax sp.
CAGTCTCTAAACGTATTATATGTATATGAATAATATACTCATTTTTATCCTCAGTTTTTGTATCCTTCCCCAAAGTTTTTCTTCGGAAATTTCCCTCGATCAATTTCTAAAAAAAGTAAAAGAACAGAATATAAATCTTAAACTAGAAACTGCAAAACAAAATGCTTTCGAGGACAAAGCCGTTGGAATTCGTATTCCTCCACCAATACTTGGGTTATACCAAGTAAAAGAAGATTTTGGAAATTCTCCAAACGGTTTTGAAATCAGTCAAGAGATCCCATTTCCGACCAAGCTCAAGGCAAATCATTCAGCAAGAGTTTTTGAAGCTCAAGCTCAAAAAGAAATGTTCACTGCGAATCAAAACGAAATCCTAGCAAAATCTAAGCTGGCATATATTGATCTATGGTTAATGCAAGAGCGCATAGAAGTTATTCATCAAAGAAAGAAAATTCTCGATGATCATATTATGTTATCAAGATCAGCGGTAAGATCAGATAGCTTTCTTAAGATACATTTGCTCAAAGCAGAGTCTGATCTTGATCTTCTAGAAAACGAGCTCGAATCATCAAAGCAAAAGTTAAAAGAGAAGCAATTAATTCTCGCTGATATTATAAATGAAGATCAACAAGTATTTAATCCAACCGCAATAGCTCCACCACTATCCCCCATTCCGAAACTTAATGATCATGGCAATATTCCAAAACTTGAGTCGTTGAGATTGTCGTTAGAGAGTTTCAAAGAGCGTGAATCTGAAGCTAAAGCATCATGGCTTCCGGATTTTAATTTGAGATTCAAGCAAATGGGCGCGACCAGTACATCTAGTCGATATCGGGAAATCATGGTTGGCATAACGCTACCATTTATATATTTTTGGCAACCAAATGCAGATTCAAAAGCAGCAAATGTTGATAGTCTTCAAGCTCAACTTAATTTAAATCGTGAAAAAAGAAATATAGATACAAAAGTGACTTCACTTTACTCGAAAGTTGAATCATTACAAAAGCAATTACTAAACCTCAAAAACAAACTCATTCCAAGGGCCAACCAAAGAATGAAAATTGTGCGTAACCTGGCACCACGGGATATGGAAACAATTCAAGATCATCGTGAAACAATGGAAGCATTTCCGGAACTAAAAATGACAGAGCTAGATCTCAGAATGCAATATGAAGAAACAATTGCAGAGCTTGAAAAATTTGTTTCAAACAAAGGTCAATCAGATGAATAAAATAAAATTAATAAGTGTGATCGTCCTATTTTTATTAATTGGTACTTATACTGTAAAACAACTGCATAAAAAAACTACAATTAAAGATAATCAAAGCTTCACTAAAATAGAAAAAGGCTCTTATTGGACATGTCCAATGCATCCTCAAATTCATTCCGACAAGCCAGGAGAATGTCCTATTTGTCATATGACATTAGTAAAGGTCAAAGCTCAGAGAGAAAACCTGGAAATGAATGGTACAAACTCAACTTCTCGCTCTGAAGTACAATCCTCTACAAATCAGGTAGAGCTATTGGGTATTCAAAAACATAAAGTTGAAAAAATGACCCTCGTTGTTCGTCTTCCCATTTCAGGTCGAATACTAACTTCAAATTCCGTTGCCTTCCAAATTTATGAAAGTGATCTTCGCTATATTAAAACAGGACTTCATTTTAAAGGTTACAGTGGTCTTTTTCCAGACGAAGAAATTAATGGAACAATTGTTTCAGTTGATAGCATTGTCGATTCAAGCAGTCGCACAATCAGAGTTGTTGGCTCCATTTTAAATAGACCAAAATACCTGGCTTCAGAAACAAGTTTTCGCGGAGAAATTCAATTACAACTTAAAGACCGGCTCGCAATTCCTGAAAGCTCTGTTCTGCATACAGGGGACGGTGATTTAGTTTATTTAATGGATGAAAATGCAAAATTTAAAGCAAAAAAAATTATTCTTGGATTAAAAACTGATAGCTTTTATGAAGTCATCAGTGGATTAAATTTAGATGATACTATTAGCTCGGGTCCAAATTTTCTCATTGATTCAGAGGCAAAAATTCGAGGTGCGAATCAATGATCAAAAAAATAATTGTATTTTCTGCTCATAATCGCTTTTTGATTATTTTTCTCACAGCCATTGCCATGCTGGGTGGAGTTTATTCGTTAAAAAAAATTCCGTTAGATGCTATTCCAGATTTATCAGATACACAGGTAATAATTTATTCTAAATGGGATAGATCACCTGACATAATGGAAAATCAAGTTACCTATCCAATTGTATCGTCTCTGCTTGGTTCACCTAAAGTAAAATCAGTCAGAGGTTTTTCTGATTTCGGGTTTTCTTACGTCTATGTTATTTTCGAAGATGGAGTCGATCTCTATTGGGCAAGAAGCAGAGTGCTGGAAAATCTTAATAGAATTACCTCTCAAATTCCATCTGGTGTAAAAACTGAAATCGGACCTGATGCCACAAGCGTCGGATGGGTTTACCAATATACTCTACAAGACAACTCCGGAAAATTTAATTCAGCTGATTTAAGATCTATGCAAGATTGGCTCATTCGTTTTCAATTACAGTCTGTCCAAGGGGTTGCAGAAGTTGCTTCAGTTGGCGGTTTTGTAAAACAATATCAAATTAAAATTGATCCAACTAAACTTCTACTTTTCCAATTAACTATGGATCAAGTTCTTAGTGCTGTTAAAAATTCAAATCAAGAAAATGGTGGACGCGCCATTGAGTTCTCAGGAACTGAAGCAATGGTGAGAAGTCGAGGTTTAGTCGACAAAGTTGAAGATATTGAAAATGCTGTCGTAAGCTACAATCCACGAAGCCGCGCCCCCATTTTAATAAAGCAAGTGGCCACTGTTTCAATCGGACCTGAAATGCGACGAGGTATAACTGATTTTAACGGACTCGGTGATGCTGTTGGGGGCATTATTGTAATGAGACAAGGTGAAGATGCCCCCGCTGTTATTTCAAAAGTTAAAGAAAAAATAGAACAAATTCAAAAGACACTCCCTGAAGGAGTTAGGATTATTTCTACTTATGATCGTTCAAACTTAATTGATCGAGCAATGGAAACCCTTCGGTCTACCTTAGTTGAAGAACTCATTATCGTAAGCATTATTATTCTAATATTTCTGTGGCATATTCCTTCGGCAATTGTTCCTATAGTGACAATTCCGATTTCAGTGCTAATTGCTTTTATTCCTCTCTACTTGTTTGGACTGAGTTCAAATATTATGTCGCTCGCTGGAATTGCCATATCAATAGGTGTTCTGGTAGATGGAGCTATCGTTGAAGTTGAAAATGCTTATAGAAAAATCCAACATTGGGATGAGGGAGGCCGAAAAGAAGATTTTTTTAAAGTAAGACTTGAAGCATTGACTCAGGTTGGCCCTTCAGTTTTCTTTTCTCTTTTAGTTATTGCTGTTGCCTTTATCCCCATTTTTACTCTTGTCGATCAGGAAGGACGTCTATTTCGACCTCTCGCATTTTCGAAAAATTTTGTTATGGCAATTGCAGCTTGCTTGGCAATCACGCTAGATCCTGCAATGAGGATGTTATTTGCGAGAATTGATCCAATTGAAATAAAAAATAAATGGATGAGTAAAATTGTAAATTATATTTTTGTCGGAAAATATTATTCTGAACACAAACATCCAATAACCAAAAAACTTTTTGCTATTTATGAACCTGTTATTGATTGGGTTCTAAGACATAAAAAAATAACTTTAGGAATTGCACTGGTTGCGATGATTTCAATTATTCCTGGATTTATGATGCTGGGATCAGAATTCATGCCAAAACTTCATGAAGGAAGCCTTCTTTATATGCCTACTGCCCTCCCTGGAATATCAGTTACTGAAGCACAAAGAGTTTTAACAAAGCAAGATCAAATCTTAAAGTCTTTTCCTGAGGTAGATACAGTTTTTGGAAAAGCAGGGCGTGCCGAAACTTCTACAGATACAGCACCACTTAGCATGATTGAAACAACTATATCTCTAAAAGATAGATCCCAGTGGAGAAAAGTTAATCGTTGGTACTCATCCATACCCAATTTTATGAAAGGGCCGCTAGAACGAATCTGGCCTGAAACTATTAGTGAAGAGCAACTCATTGATGAAATGAATGAAAAACTAAGTTTTATCGGTATGCCAAACATATGGACCATGCCGATTAAAAATCGAATTGATATGTTGTCCACTGGCATACGAAGTCCGATTGGAATAAAGATTTTTGGACCAGATCTAAAAACAATCCAAACAATCGGAGAAAATCTTGAAAAAGAACTAAAGACTCTGTCAGGAACCAGAACGGTTATTGCTGAGCGAATAGCTAGTGGTTATTTTTTAGATGTTGATTTTGACCGAGAGAAATTAAAGTTCTACGGACTATCCCTAAAAGATGCTCAAGACCAAGCCATGGTCTCTGTAGGAGGAGATAATGTCTCTCAACTTATCGCCAACAGAGAGAGATATCCAATCCAAGTAAGACTCGCTCCAGCCTTCAGGCAAGATATTGAATCAATAAAAAGAGTTCTCATTACAAGTTCTACTGGTGCTCAAATTCCTTTAAGTGAAATTGCAAAAGTTCATTTTAATGAAGGTCCTTCAATGATTCGCGATGAAAATGCCTCGCTGGTTGGATATGTTTATATTGATATAGATCCAAATCAAATTGATGTTGGAAGATACGTTGAAAAGGCTAAAAAACTTGTTGATAATAAAATTAGACTTCCGACTGGATATTTAATGACTTGGAGTGGACAATTTGAAAATATGGAACGGGTAAAGGAACGTTTAAAAATAGTAATTCCAATCACGCTATTGCTAATTATTTTTCTGCTCCATTTTAATACTAAGTCATGGGTGAAAACTTCAATCGTTTTACTTGCAGTTCCCTTCTCTTTAATTGGAGCAGTCTGGTTACTTGTCTTTCTTGGATATAATCTTTCAATTGCTGCTTGGGTAGGAATGATTGCACTTCTAGGACTTGATGCTGAAACAGGCGTCTTCATGCTTATGTACTTGGATCTTTCGTTTGATGAAAGAGTGGAGAAAAATCAGATGAACTCTTTAGAGGACTTAAGACATGCTGTCGTTGAAGGTGCAGTCCATAGAGTTCGACCAAAACTAATGACGGTCGCGGCGCTTTTTATGGGGCTTATACCAATCATGTGGTCAGTTGGTGCAGGGGCCGATGTCATGAAGAGAATCGCTGCGCCTATGATTGGTGGTTTGTTTACATCATTTTTGCTTGAACTTTTAATTTACCCGGTTGTTTTTTATATATGGAAAGGAAAGACACAATTTAAAATGAAAATAAAGGAGTTATTATGAAATTAGTTTTAGCTATATTAGCTTTTATGGCAATTAGTTCTGCTTATGCAATAGGAAACTCTCAAGTAATAAATCTAATTGTTACTGAAAAAGGATTTGTTCCAAGTATTATCAATGTAAAAGCTGGCACCAACGTAGAATTAAAAATAACACGAAAAACAGACTCTACATGTGCTACCGAGATACAAGTCCCATCTAAAAAAATTAAAAAAAAATTACCACTAAACAAAACCGTTAGTATTGAAATTGGAAAGGTTGAAGAAGGTGAAATTAGCTTTGGGTGTGGGATGAATATGGTAACAGGTGTAATATTTGTTAAATAGTCGCAACTCGAGAGGTCCTGGCGTATATTTATGTATCATTAATAACATAAAATATTGTTATATTTTTTAATCTAGAGATTAGATTTTTTTATCTAATTAATTGGTCTTGAAAAAATTCGATTGTGGTTCGAAAGCAACTTTCAAGTGTTCATCAATGCCATCACTCGACCAAGTTTCTCTTAAAATTTGCCATTTTCCTTCAATGTTCTTTTTGACATACAATTCTTTTTTTCCAATATCAGATAAGGAAGATGATTGATAATTTTGAATAAATGTTATCACCGCGTAATTTTTTTCATTTAAAATCGAAACATGAGAAACTTCAATTTTAGGATTTCCATCCATTAAAAACACAGAGCTTTTGTATTTCTTAAATTTAAAAAACGATCCTTTGATATCAATGAAATGTTCAGCATCATAGTGTGACATAAAAGCATCAATATCTTTATTTTTCCAAGAGCTAACCCAAGACTCTAAAAAAATGTCCAATTCTTTCTTTAATAATTCATGAGTTTCATTTTTCAAATATTGTAGATCTTGAGTAATTATAAAAGGTGTTTTATGAAGCTCGATATACTTAGAAATCTCAATCAGGTCTTTGTTGTTCATGACAACGCAACCTCTTGAGTCTAGTCCTTTATCTATTCTAGTTTCGTCATTTGTCGAGTGAAGCCAAATTCCAGAACCTTTTTTATGATATATTTTATCAATTTCATTTGGGTAGTTCGAAATAAAAGCACCAGCTCCATATATCTTAGCTTCCTTTCCAACTTTTTTTATCAATTCCTTTTTTGTCATAAAATCATTAAAAAAATAAATACCCTCAGGAGTTTTAAAATCTCCTTCTTTTAATTTATCTCCACTAATTTTACCCGTAGCTATTTGAAAAGATTTTACTAACTTTGCTTTGCCATTATTATTTTCAAAGAGATGAATTTGATGTGTTCTTTTTTCAGCAATCAAAACATGATGAGAGAAATAATTTCCCAACTCCAAGGTCTGAATAGGTAAAAAGTCTTCACTGTTTTCTGCAAAGGCATTTGCAAAAAATAATAGTGAAAATACAGTTATGATTTTTTTCAAAAGGCTACTCCAATTCTTCTATAGTATACTAAAATGATAATAACGATTATTTAATCTTGTATACTTAATAATCTTAATGAATTTAAAATCACAATCAAAGTGGCACCTGTATCAGCAATAATTGCCAACCATAAATTAGAAATACCGAATATAGTCAGTATCAAAAAAACTAACTTTGTTATTATAGCAAATGAGATATTGAACTTAATTACATGTAAGGCCCTCTTGCCTGCCTTAATGGCCACGGCAATTTGTTTTAAGTCATCAGTCATTAAAGTAACATCAGAAGTTTCTAGCGCTGTACCTGACCCAATTCCTCCCATAACAATTCCAATCGAAGCCTTTGCCATTGCGGGGGCGTCGTTTACTCCATCCCCAACCATTGCGACATATTTATATTTAGATATTAATTCTTCGATATGTTTAACTTTATCCTCTGGTAGTAAATCACCATAGGCTAAATCGCCTCCAACTTTTTGACAAATAACATTTGCACTTTTCTGATTATCACCACTTAAAACAACTAATTTTTGAATGCCTGTATGCTTGATTTTTTCCATAGATTGAGCAGCATCTTCTCTAATTTTGTCACCTAATGTAATAAATCCTAATATTTCACCGGCGCAATCATGGTGAGGTTTGTGGCCTATTATTACGGAAGAAAATGATTTATTTTCCAAAATACCAAGTTCATCTTCTAATTCAGAAGATGTTATATTTAAATCTTTAACAAATTTATGATTGCTTAAAAAATAGATATGTCCTTCAATCGTAGCTTCGATCCCCTTTCCTGCTGTGTTTTTAAAATTCTCAATTTTTTTAGGGCCAATTCCTTTATCAGAAGCATATTTAATTATGGTCTGTGCAAAAGGATGAGTTGAGTGACTTTCAATTGAAGCTGCAATTTCTAAAATATCGTTTACTGAATATTGACTGAAAGCTGTGATACTTTTAACTTCAGGTTTCCCCTCAGTTAAAGTCCCGGTCTTATCTAAGGCAATGACTTTTATCTTGCCAAGCATTTCTA